>SCTT01000058.1 GCA_004322435.1 bacterium | reverse complement strand
ACGAGGTACAGGCCCGTCGGGATCTCCAGCACCTCGTAGAAGTCGACCACGTTGGGATGGCGGAGAGTGACGAGGGTGCGCGCCTCCTGGAGGGCCAGCTGGCGGCGCGACTCGGCGCGCGGGCCCTCGGGGATGATGATCTTCTTGACGGCGGCGGGCCGCCGCGCCGCCTTGTCGAAGCCCTCCCAGACCTGGGCCATCCCGCCGCGCCCGATGAGGCGGCGCAGCTCGTAGCGGCCGCCCAAGAGGCGCGCCTCCTCGGCCTCGGCCAGATAGTCGGGCGCGGAGGTCGGGCGGGTGGGGCGCGGCGCGCGGAAGGGGGTCGTCTCGACGTCCTGGACGTTGAGCCGCTTCCAGAAGGGCCAGAAGAGGGCCGCCGCGACGAGGGCGCCTCCGGCGGCGGCGGGGGACGGGGTCGGGAACGGGCTCGCCGGGGAGGCGGGGCGCGCCCGGGCGGGGGCCGGGGCCGGAGCGGCGGGGGAAGCCGTCTGCGGGTCGTGGAGGGCGGCGGCCCCGAGGTCCGCGCCGAAGACGGCCCCGTCCGATTCCGAAGGGACGGTCGGCGCCTGGAGCACGCTCAAATCCACGGCCGAGGGGACCCCGGCGACCTCAGCGGTGGCCAGCGCGACGTCGCCCGGGACGGGGCCGGAATCCCCGACCGGCCCGCCCTCGGTCGGGCCGCCGCGTCCGACGGAGGAGGCGGCCTCGACGAGCACGCGCGCGGGGGCGCGCGGCCGGACCTCGCGCTCCGCGGCCCCGGCCCTCAGGGCCAGAGCGAAAGCCGCCGCGGACAGGAGGCTCATGCGGGGCGCGGCGGGGAGGCGACGAGGGCGTCCAGACGCCGGGAGAACTCCTTGGCGCTGGGCAGCCGCGTCCCCGGGTCCGGGTCGAGGCAGTCCGCGAGCAGGTCGTCTAAGCCCGGAGGGAGCCCGGGGCCCTCGACGGAAGCCTTCACGTATTGCCGCGCGAGCTTCGCCGCCGTCGTGGCGTCGCCCGGGTACGGAAGGCGCCCGGTGGCCATCTCGTAGAGGCACACGCCCAAGGAGAAGACGTCGGAGACCTGGGTCACGAGCCCCTGCTCCGCCTCGGGCGCCATGTAGGCGGGCGTCCCCACGACCGTCTGCGTGTGGTCCATGATGAGGCCGCGGGCGTCGCGCTTGTGGGCCGGGGCGGCCCCGGGGGCGGCGACCGTCTCGTCGATGCGCCGCGCGATGCCGAAGTCCATCACCTTGACGAACCCCTGGTCGGTGACCATGATGTTCGCCGGCTTCAAGTCGCGGTGCACGACCCCGCGGGCGTGCGCGAAGTCGAGCGCGTCGCAGGTCGGGCGCAGGAGCGCCGCGCATTGCGCCAGCGGGATGCGGCGGCTCTCCGCCAGCACGTGCTGCACCGTCTTTCCCTTCGCGAACTCGAAGACGAGGAAGAGGCCTTGGGGGAGGTCGAGGACCGCGTAGATGCCGATGATGTTCGGATGGTGCAGCGCGGCGACGGTGCGCGCCTCCTTGAGGTAGAACTCGCGGCCCTGGGCGCCCAGCGCTCCCAGCTCGGCCGACATGTTCTTGATGGCGACCACGCGCCCGAGCGACTGGTCCACCGCCTCCCAGACCTCGCCCATGCCGCCGCGCCCGACGACGCGCGAGAGGCGGTACTTGCCGGCGAGCAGGCCGTCGCTCTCGACGGGGTCCGCGTCGGGCGGCGGCGCGGCCGGCTTCTCCGGCCGCGGCCGCAGCGAGAAGAAGAGGACCCCTCCCAGCGAGCCCAGCACGAGGATGCCGGCGGCCCCGGCGGCGACCAGGCCGGCCGGTCCCAACCGCTCGCGCAGCATCGCGAGCGCTCCCGGGCCCGAGGAGTCCGGCACCCCGCAGACCGAGGTCCCCGCCTTCGCGAGCCCGCGCACGTGCTGGGCGGCGTCGGCGCTCGGAGCGATCTCGTCGACCTTCGCCAGGTCGGCTTCGGCCCCGGCCTTGTCGCGGCGGGCGAGCCGGACGAGCGCGCGCGTCCCCCAGGAGTCGTAGTCGGAAGGCCCGGCGTCCACCGCCGCCGAGGCGTCGAGCTCGGCCTGGGCGAGCTCGCCGGTGCAGAAGTGGGCGAACGCCAAGAGGCGCAGCGCCTCGGGAGCGGAGGGCTTCAAGGCCAGCGAGGCCTCGGCCGCGGCGACGGCCTCCTCGTAGCGGCGCGCGCGGTTCAAGGCCAGCGCCTTGAGGTTGTAGGCCTGCGGGTAGCGCGGCTCGAGGAGGAGCGCCTGCTCGGCGGCGTCGGCCGCCTCGGCGAAGCGGCCCTCGCGCAGGAAGGACTTGCCTTCCGCGACGCGGGCCAGCGCCTTCGACTGCTTGGACGAAAGCTCGCCGTCCTGGGACAAGGCCGGGACGGCGAGCAGGACGGCGAGTCCGGCGAGGGGCGCGCCGGACCGCCTCATCCCGCGGTCACGGACTCGCCCAGCCGGGCCAGCCTGTCGGCGAAGGCCGCCGGCCCCGGGATGCGCCCGGCCGCGGCGTCCATCAGGAAGGCCGAGAGCTCGGGCGAGCCGCCCGCCAGCGGCACGTCCGGCCGGTGCGGGCGTCCGGTCAGGAGCTCCGCCAGCGCGGCCGCCAGCGCCTGCACGTCGCCGCGCTCGGAGTGCGCGGAGAGGTCGGTGACCTTCACGAAGCCCTCGTCGCAGAGCATCGCCGAAGACAGGGTCATCCCGCCGTTGACGACGCCCTGGCCGCGGGCCGCCTCGAGCGCCTCGCAGACGGGCGCGAGCAGGCGCCGGGCCTCCCCGAGGCCCATCTTGCCGCGCCCCGCCAACAGCTGGCGGAACGTGCGCCCGGTCAGCCGTTCGCGCACGAGGAACTGCCCCTTGGGCGTGTCGAGGACCTCGAAGACGTCGACCACGTTCGGGTGGCGCACCGAAGCCAGGCGGCGCGCCTCTTCGGCCGCCGCCGGCGTCGCCAGGCGCACGACGAGCGCGTGCCGCCCGAGCGAGCGGTCCTCCGCCTCCCAAGCTTCGCCGCCGCCGTCGAGCGAGACGGCCTTGCCGAGGACGTACTTGCCGCCGAGGACGCCGTCGTCCTTCTTGACCCCCATCGCGTTGGCGATGGCGGCCTTCGCCGCCTCCTGGCGCGAACGCCGCCAGGCCAGGCCGGCGAAGCCGGCAAGCGCCGCGAGCACGGCGAGCGCGCCGCCGCCCACGGCGCCCAGGCCGTCGGGGAGGGGGACCTGGTCGTCGGTCACGGAGTCGAGGAGCCCCAGGCTCTCCTTGTCCTTGGGGTCGAAGACCGACTTGCCCGCCTTCGCCGCCTCGAGCGCCGCGAAGTACTTGGTGTCGAGGTAGGCGGCGCGCGAGAGGGACTTCACCATGCAGTCGCGGTCGCCCTTGAGCTGACAGGCGGCGGCCTGCAGGAACAGGCCGTTGGCCTCGAGGCCCTTGTTGCCCGCCATCTGCGCGAGCCGCGTCGCCTCGGCGGCGCTCGCCAAGGCGTCGGTCACGCGGTTCTGGTAGAGCAGCGCCTGCGTGAGCTCGGATTGCGCCAGCGCCTGCTCCTCGGTGCCGTGCGCGAGCTTGCGCGCCTTGCGCGCCATCTCCTCGGCCTTCGCGTGGAGCCCGAGGCGGTTGAGCGTCTTCGCGTAGAGCAGGTAGCCCTCCGCGCGGTCGGGAGCCTGCTGGATGGCGGTCTCGGCGTCGGCCAAGGCTCCGTTATAGTCCTTGAGGCCGAAGCGCGACTGACCCGAGGTCACCGCCGCGCGCAGCGCGCGCTCGCGGTCGCGCGGGTCGATGTGCCCGCCGCCTTCCAAACGCTGCGCCCCGTCGGGATGGTCCATCGTCGACGGCGGGGCCTTGATGGCCTGCAGGTCCACCGTCGTGCCGAAGGCCGAGGCCACCGCGTCCGCGTTGAGCTTGAGCGCCGCGTTCTGCTCGTTGGCCGCGGACTGCCCGCCCTTGACCTCGACGCCGGGAGGGACGGGGGGGACGCTCACCTGATAGCGCTTCGGGCTGTCGAGGCTGGCCATCGCGGTCGGCGGGGCCGGCCGGCCGCTGCCGGGGGGGGCGAATTCGCCTTTGCCTTCCTTCTTGAGGTAGTCCTGCACCTGCTGGTCGGTGTACTGGGTGTCGTCGGGCGGCCGGTTCGGGTCCGGCGGCGGAGCCGTCAGCGGCGGCAGGTTCGGGCGCGTCACCTGGAGGTTGGCCGCCTGGGACGCGGTCAGCTGGCCCTGAGCCGCAGCCTGCTGCTGGACGCTGCCGGCGATGCCCTCGGCGGCCGCGGGCGGCGGCGTGGGCCCGGCCGCGGGCTGGGGCTTCGCCCCGCTGTCGGCCGTCGGCCCGCCGTAGGGGTTGAACGGATTCCCGTTGGAGTTCGGGCTCGGGTTCGCGTGGGCGGAGGCCTGCTGCTGCCCCGCGTTGGCGCCGGCGGACCAAGGCTTGGTGTCGGGGTTCTTGTCCGTGGCCGCCGCGGCGCCGGCCTTGGCGCCCGCGCCGAAGCTCCCGCCGTTGACCACCGCGGCGATGCCGCCGATGATGGCGCCGCCGATGGCCCCCGAGCCGACCCCGCCGCCCTTGCCGCCGCCCCCGCCGCCGTGCCCGCCGAAGAGCCCCGCCGAGGCGGTGGACGCCAAAGACGCGCACAGCGCCAGCGCGAGGAAGCGGTCGGTTCGAAGGAGAGCCATGGGAGCCTCCGGGCCGGGAGGGAGCCGGCGCCGATAAATCAGTATTGTGCCGGTTCCTTAATAAGTCAAGCGGGCCTTACCGTTCCCTTACCTTTCCGGACCCCGTCTTGTCCGCCCGTGATTTATTACAATCCCCCTCATGTCGACCGCCGTTGATAAGGAAGAGGCGACTTCGGACACCGCCACCGACTCCGGCTGGAGGACGACCCTTTTCAACTGCGACTGCCACTCCTTCGACGAGGTGGAACGCCAGCTCGTGAAGGCCGTGCACTGCTCGCTGTCGCAGGCCCGGGCCTGGTCCTGGGAGGTCCACTCCAAGGGCTCCGCCGTGGTCTACAAGGGAGCCCGCGAGCGCTGCGAGGCGGTCGCGGACGTCTTGGGCTCCATCAAGCTGCTCGTCAAGGTGGACAAGTGAGCGCCGCGCCCGCCGCGCTCCAACGCCGCCCGTTCGGGAAGAGCGGTCTCCACGTCTCCGAGGTCGGCTTCGGGGGCTGGGGCATCGGGAAGTCCATGTGGGGCGTCACCGACGACGAGGACTCGCTCAAGGCCCTGCGCGCCGCCGTCGAGCGCGGGGTCGACTACTTCGACACCGCCGCGGTCTACGGGCACGGGCACTCGGAGCGCCTGATCGCGCGCGTGCTGCGCGAGACGGGCTCCGCCGCGCTGGTCGGCACGAAGGTGCCGCCCCGCAACATGGAGTGGCCCGCGCACGAGCGCACGCGCCTCGTGCACGCGTTCGCCCCCGACTGGGTGCGGGCGTCGGCGGAGCGCTCGCTGCGCAACCTCCGCCGCGACTCGATCGACCTCCTGATGTTCCACGTCTTCCAGGACCGCTGGCTCGCGGACCCGCTGTGGCCCGAGACGCTCGGCGAGTTCGCGAAGCTCAAGGCCGAGGGGAAGGTGCGCCTGGTCGGGATCTCGGTCAACTCCGACGACCCCGACTCGGCGCTCGAGGCGGTGCGCGCCGGCACCGCCGACGCGGTCCAGGTCATCTTGAACCTCTTCGACCAGCGCGCCCTCGCGCGCCTGGTGCCGGCCTGCCGCGAGCGCGGCGTCGCCGTGGTCGTGCGCTGCCCCTTCGACGAAGGCGGCCTGACGGGGACGCTGACCCCGGACACGCGCTTCCCGCCGGAGGACTTCCGCAGCTACTACTTCGGCGGCGAGCGCCTGGCGGAGACGTGCCGCCGCGCCGAGGCGCTCAAGGCCGACCTCGTCCCGGCGCACGCCGAGACGCTGGCCGAGGCGGCGCTGCGCTACTGCCTGAGCGTCCCCGAGGTCTCCACCGTCATCCCCGGCATGCGCACGGCCGAGCACGTCGCCGCCAACGTCCGCGCCGCCGACGGCCGCCGGCTGCCCCCGGACGTCATGGAGGCGCTCAAGGGCCACGCGTGGAACCGGAACTTCTACCGCTGACTTGTTATTGATTCCTTAACATGGCCCGGCTATATATGGGGAAGGACATGAGACCCCGCATCCTGGCCAGAGCCGCGGCGGGCCTGACGGCGTGCCTGCTCCTCGGCACCGCCGCCGACGCCGCCCGTTCCTCGCGCGTGCGCCGCGTGAAGGCCGCCGAGCCGCCTCCGGAAGAGGAGGAGGCCCGCGACGAGGCGCGCGCGAGGCCCGAGAAGGGCGAGAAGACCAAGAAGGGCCGCCGCGGGCGGGAGGCCGCCGTCGAGTCCTTCGACGCGGGCCTGGCCGCCTACCGCCGCGGGGACCTCGCCGCCGCCGCCGAGGCCCTCGGCGAGGCCGTCGACGCCGACGATTCCTACATGCCGGCCCTGTCGCTGCGCGCGCAGGTGCGCGGCGCGCTGGGCGACGCGGAGGGCATGCGCCGCGACTACTCGCGCCCGCTCAAGAACTCCCGCTCGGAGCCCGCCTTCCGCCGCGCCCGCGCCGAGGCGGAGGTGCTCGCCGGCCTGCCGGCCCAGGCCGTCAAGGATTACGACTGGGTCGTCGAGAAGGACCCCGACGACGTCGAGGCGATGCTCGGCCGCGGCCGCGCGCGCCGGATGCTCGGCGACACCGCCGGGGCCCGCGCCGACTTCGTCGCCGCGCTCAAGGACAAGCCCGACCACCTGGTCGCGCGCGTGCACCTCGCCCGCATCTACGCCGACTCCGACCGCGCGCCGCAGGCGGTCAAGGAGCTCACGCGGGCCTTGAACGGGAACAAGGATTTCGGGATGGCCTACGAGGTCTTGGCCGCGGTGCTCGCGGGCCAGGGCGACGACCGCGCGTTCGCGGCCTGGTCGCGCGCCATCCAGCTCGCGCCCGAGAACCCCCGCGCGCGCGTCGGCCGGGCGCTGATGTACCTGAAGAAGGGCAACAAGACCCTCGCCGAGAAGGACTTCCTCGAGGCCGTGCGCCTGGCGCCCACGGACTTCTCGCCGCTCTACCACCGCGGCGAGTCGCGCTGCCGCCTGGGCGACAAGGACGGCTGCGCCGAGGACTTAAACGCCTGTCTCAAGCTCGCCGTCCCCGACTCCGCCGCGGCCGTGGCGATGGGCGACCGGCTGGCCGAGCTCAAGCTCCTTAAAGAGGCCGTCGCGATGTACGACAAGTCGGTGTCGGCCGCGCTGGCCGACCCCGCCGCTTCGGCGAAGGCCGACGCCGCGTTCGCGCTGCGCCGCCGCGCCGACGCCAAAGAGGAGCTCTCGGACGCCCGCGGGGCCCTCTCGGACCTCTCCGCCGCCGTCTCCGCGGCCCCCGAGGAGACCGACGCCTGGCTCGCGCGCGCCGCCCTCTACGTGCGCGTCAACGAGCCGCGCAAGGCCCTGGCCGACTTCGACAAGGCGCTGGCCTTGAAGGCCGACCTCGCCCCGGCCCTGCTCGGCCGCGCGGAGCTCCTGGCCGCCGGCGGCAAGGACGAGGAGGCCCGCAAGGACCTGGACGCCGCCCTGGCCGCCGACCCTCGGCTCGCCGCCGCCTACGACCGCCGCGGCCGGCTCGCCTCGGCCGCCGGCAAGCTCGACGAGGCGCTCAAGGACTACATGAAGGCCGTCGAGCTCGACCCCGGCCAGGCCGATTTCCTCCTGGACCTGGGGGTCGCGCGCCTGCGCAAGCGCGAATATTGGAAGGCCATCGCCGCGCTCGACCGCTCGCTGGCGCAGGGCGGCCCGGCCGCCGAGGCGCGCGGGGCCCGGGCCGAGGCGCGGGCGGCGCTCGGGATGACCAAGCAGGCCTTAGACGACCTCGACGAGGCCCTCAAGGCCGACCCCAAGTCCTCCGAGCTCCATGCGCTGCTCGGCCACGTCCAGGTCCGCATGCGCCTCTACCCCGAGGCCCTGCGCGCGCTGGACCGGGCCATCGCCCTCGACCGCAAGAACGCGCGCGCCTACCGGAGCCGCGGCCAGGCCCACGCGGGCCTCGGCGAGCTCTCCGCCGCCGTCGACGACTTCAACCGGGCCGCCGGTCTCGCCGAGCGCCCCGCGCCCGAGCTGACCGACCTCTGCCACGCCGAGCGCCTGCGAGGCCGCGACGCGCGCGCCGTCGACGCGTGCTCGAAGGCCCTGCAGGCGGACCCCGACTCGGGCTGGGCCTACGTGCAGCGCGGCCTGGCCTACCTGGCCGGGGGGGACGCGTCGCGCGCCGCCCGGGACTTAGACGACGGCACCCGCCTCGAGCCGCCCCGCGCCTCGGCGCTGCTCGCGCGCTCCATCGCCCACGCGGCCCTGCGCCAATACAAGGAGTCGGACCGCGCCTACCGCGAGGCGATGGCCATCGACTTCCTCGCCAAATCCGCCGACATCACGATGGGCGAGGACCCCGGTCCCGCCTGGGACTTCCGCGCGCGCATCGACGCGCTGGCCTCCTCCATCGACAAGGACGCCGACGACCCGTATTCCTACCTGGTGCGCGGCAACGCGCTCCACAACGCCGGACTCTACGACCAGGCCATCCTCGAGTACACGCGGGCCCTGGAGACCGACGGCCGGATGACGGCCGCCTACCTCGCGCGCGGCGCCGCGCTCTCGGCGCAGGACTCGCTCGACGCCGCCGAGCAGGACTTCCGCCGCGCCGTCTCCCTCTCGCCGAAGGACCCGCTCACGCACCTCGGGCTCGTGACGCTCCTCACCGCGCGGCGCAAGTACGCCGACGGCCTCAAGGCCGCCATCGCCGCCCTCAAGGCCCAGGAGGACAGCCCGTACGCCGAGTCCTTCGTCAAGGCGGGGAACCTGCGCTACTTCGTGCGCGAGCTCGACCGCGCGCAGGAGAACTTCCAATACGCGCTCAAGTTCGCGCCCGACCACGCCTCCGCCCACAACGGCCTGGGGCTCTGCCACTTCGCCAAGAAGCGCTACGAGAAGGCCCTCGAGAGCTTCAGCCGCGCGGTGGACCTGATGCCCGACCACGAGCGCTACTACCGCAACCGCGCCTCCACCTTCGTCAACATGGGGCAGTTCGAGAACGCGGTCTCCGACTACAAGCTGGCCCTGGCCATCAACAAGGACCCGATGATGGTCGAGGAGTACCAGCGCCTCATCGACGCCGCGCAGGCGCGGGTCGGGCAGCAGGCTTCGGCCGGCCGGTAGCACACCACTGACGGCGCAGTTTACGCGCCTCGGGCGCGTGGGTTCGAGGATTCCTCGTACGGGAATCCTCGAACCTCCCCTCAATGAACGGCGGAGCTTGAGTCCATCACGGGTCTGTGCCGTTTATGAAGGTCCGTCTTTCCACAAATCCAGATGTATCACCATTGGCCTTGGATGGGACCGTCCTGAAT
>SCTT01000534.1 GCA_004322435.1 bacterium | reverse complement strand
AGCTCCTTGAGCGTCGGCGTCAGCATATAAGCCGGCGTCGTCACGAACCGACCCTTTTCGTCAACCACCACCCCGCCGATGCCGCAGACCTCGTGCCGAGCACCGCACTTCTCAATGGCGGTCGCCGTGCCGGAATCGTTGCCGATGGTCAGGGCCGGCCTTTCCTTCCCAAACAGTCGCGCTAAGAGCGCCGGCGCGATGCAGATGGCCCCGATGGGCTTGCCCGCGGCGTGCACCGCCTTGAGGAGCTTCTCCACGTCAGGGTTCACCGTGCAGGCGGGGCCCTTGTCGGCGAAGTCGCAGAGGTTCTTGGCGGCCCCGAAGCCGCCCGGGAGGACCACCGCGTCGAGGGAGTCCGCGTCCACCGTTTTGATGTCCTTCACCTGGCCGCGGCCGATGCGGTTGGCTTCGTCTAAGACGTTCCGGGTGCCAGATTCGTTCTTGCCCGTGCGGTGGTTGACCACGGAGGCCTGGGGGACGTCGGGGGCCATCAGGACCATCTCGCAGCCGGCCTTGTCCAAGGCGAGCATCGTGAAGACAGACTCGTGGATCTCCGCGCCGTCGCGGTTGCCGCAGCCTGAGAGGATGACGCCGATTCTTGGCTTCTGCATGGGGGGCCTCCAGCCGACGTCCGTATTGTAGCTCCGCGGGGAGCATTCGGCGCACTCAGGGACCGCTCTTTTCTATGATGCCTGCATGAAACTGCTCGTCACCGGCGGGGCGGGGTTTATCGGAAGCCATGCCGTCCTCGAGTTCTTGCTGGCGGGACACGACGTCCTCTCCCTCGATAACTACTCGAACTCCTCGCCGGAGGCCTTAAAGCGCGTCGCGAAGCTGGCCGGGCGCGCGCCCGAGGTCCTCGAGGGGGACCTGCGCGACGAGGCCCTCCTCCTGGCTTTGATGCGCGAGAAGCGCTTTGACGCGGTCGTGCACTTCGCGGGCCTCAAGGCGGTGGGAGAATCCGTCGAGAAGCCGCTCATCTACGTGGACAACAACATCGTAGGCTCGGCGCACCTCCTCAAGGCCATGAAGGACGTCGGCTGCAAGAACCTGGTCTTCTCCTCCTCCTGCACCGTCTACGGAATGCCCCAGAAGAACCCCATCGGCGAAGACCACCCGCGCTCGGCCTTGAACCCCTACGGCCGCTCGAAGCTCGTCATCGAGGACATGTGCTTCGACCTGGCCCGCTCCGAGTCGGGCTGGCACATGGCCCTCCTGCGCTACTTCAACCCCGTGGGCGCGCACGACTCGGGCGACATCGGCGAGGACCCGCGGGGGATTCCGAACAACCTCGTCCCCTTCGTGATGCAGACCGCCGTGGGCCGCCATCCGCACGTGAACGTGTGGGGCAAGGACTACCCGACCCCCGACGGCACCGGCATCCGCGACTACATCCACGTGGTGGACCTCGCCAAGGCGCATCTGGCGGCGGTGGAACGAATCGCTTCGTTTAACGGGGCCGAGCCCGTGAACCTCGGCACCGGCAAGGGCTACTCGGTGCTGGACGTCATCTCGGCGGCCGGGAAGGCCGCCGGCAAGGACATCCCCTATAAGGTCGGCCCGCGGCGGGCCGGCGACGCCCCCGAAGTGTGGGGGAACCCCTCGTTGGCGGCCAAGAAGCTGGGCTGGACCTGCGAGAAGGGCCTCGGCGAGATGGTCGCCGACCACTGGCGCTGGCAGAAGAAAAACCCCGAAGGGTACAAAGCAGGATAGACGGCGCAGGTTACGCGCCTCGGGCGCGGGGGTTCGAGGATTTCAAACGGCCGAAATCCTCGAACCTGCCCTCAATGAACGGCAGAGAAAGGATAAGGCCTTCTTGGCGGCCTTTCGGGCGTTGAAATCTAAATCTTAGTCAGTCGTCGGCGTACGGCGGGACGCTCAAGAGCGGGGCCTTCGCGAGGTTCTCTTCGGCGCGCTCCAGGGCTTGGAAGTAGTCGCGCGCCTTTTCCATATCCGTCAGAAGCGAGCAGCCGAAGCGGATGGCCATCTGCCTAATCTGCCTTCCCCAGACCAGTTCCCGCGTCTGCAGGCTCTTGGGCACGTTGATGACGAAGTCCACCAGGCCGTCCCGGATGGCGGCCAACACGTCGTTCTTGCCCTGGCCCGGCCACGCTAGGCTCGTCGCCTCGACGCCGTGCGCCTTGAGGAAGCGTGCGGTGCCTTCCGTCGCATAGACCGGGATGCCGCGGCTCTTAAGCCAGGCGGCGGCCGAGAGGAAGCGCAGCTTCTCGGCCTCGGGGCCGGCCGAGACCAGGAGGCCTCGGCGGGGGGCCTTAACGTGGCTGGCCTCGAGGGCCAAAAGCAGGGCCTCGTCGAAGTTGCGCCCGATGCAGCCCACCTCGCCGGTGGAGGACATCTCGACGCCGAGGACCGGGTCCGAGCCCGAGAGGCGCTTGAAGCTAAAGAGCGCGGCCTTCACGCCCACGTGGTTGAGCTCGTCTTCCCGCCGGCTCGCGCCGGCGATGCGCGGGTCCTGGCCCAGCATCACCCGCGTCGCCAGGTCGGCGAGGTTCACGCCCAGGACCTTTGAGGCGAAGGGGAAGGAGCGCGAAGCGCGCGCGTTGCACTCGATGACCCGGATGCGGTTGTCGAGGGCCAGGAACTGGATGTTGAAGGGGCCGTTAAGGCCCAGTTCCTTGACGATGCGCGCGCCGGCGAGGCGCACCTGGCGCACGGTCTCTACGTAGAGCTTCTGGGCGGGGATGACCAAGGTCGCGTCGCCCGAGTGCACGCCCGCGTTCTCGACGTGCTCCGAGAGGACCGAGGCCGCGATCTTGCCCCTGCGGGCCACGCCGTCGAGCTCGATCTCGCGCGCGCCGCGGAGGAACTCGCTAAGCACGACCGGGTGCTCGGCCGAGACGTCGGCGGCGGCTGAGAGCGAGCGGGCCAGCGAGGCGTCGTCGTGGGCCACCTGCATCGCGGCGCCTGAGAGGACGTAGCTGGGGCGCACCAAAACGGGATAGCCCACCTCCCTCACGAACTTCTTGACCTCGGAGCGGCTCGCGGCGTTGATCCAGCGCGGCTGGTCCACGCCCACGCGGTCGAGGAGGGCCGAGAACTTCTCGCGGTCCTCGGCGGCGTCGATGGCCTCGTGCGGGTGGCCCAGGAGCTTGAGGCCGGCGCGGTGCAGGCTCTTGGCGAGCTTGTTGGGCAGCTGGCCGCCCATCGAGACCACGGTGCCGGCCACGCGCTCGAAGCGCGCGACGTCCAGCACGCGCTCCAAGGTCGGCTCCTCGAAGTAGAGGCGGTCCGAGAGGTCGAAGTCGGTGGAGACGGTCTCCGGGTTGCAGTTGAGGATGACGCTCGTCCAGCCGGAACGGCGCAGGCGGTCGGAGCAGCGCACCGCGCACCAGTCGAACTCGACCGAGGTGCCGATGCGGTAGGAGCCCGAGCCCAAGATGAGGCCGGCCTTCTTGCCCGAGGAGGGTTTCAGGTCGTGTTCCGAGGCCGCGTAGGACATGTACAGGTAGTTGGTCTTCGACGGGTACTCGGCGGCCGTCGTGTCGATGCGCTTGGCGTAGGGGCGCACGCCCTTCTTTTCGCGGGCGGCGCGGATGGTCAGCGAGGTGCGCTCCACCGCCGAGGAGGGGGCGGCGGGCCCGAGGCGCAGCGCGGCGATCTGCTCGTCGCCGAAGCCCTGCGTCTTCCAGTCGCGCCAGGTCTCGGCGTTGACCTTCGCCACCGAGGGGGCGGCCTTGACGACCTTCTCGACCGCGACCAGGCGCTCGAAGTGGCGCAGGAACCAGGGGTCGATGAGCGTGAGCTTCTGGACCTCGTCCACCGTCATCTTCCGCCTGAAAGCTTCCATCAACGAGAAGAGCCGCGTGTCGGTGGCCTCGCGCAGCGCGTGCTTGAGCTCGGTTTGGCTCATCTTGGGGTGGGGCCGCGAGAGGCCCCGCGGGTCTTCCGTCACCATCCGCACGCCCTTCTGCAGGGCCTCGGGCAGGGTGCGGCCCACGGCCATAATCTCGCCCACCGACTTCATCATCGAGCCAAGGCTGCGGGAGACGCCCGAGAACTTGGTCAGGTCCCAGCGCGGGATTTTGACCGTCACGTAGTCGAAGGCCGGCTCGTAGAGGGCCTTGGTGACACCCGTGACCGGGTTCGGCAGGTCGATGAGGCGCCGTCCCAGGATGACCTTGGCCGCGACCGAGGCGATGGGGTAGCCCGAGGCTTTTGAGGCCAGGGCGCTCGAGCGGGAGAGGCGGGCGTTGATTTCGATGACGAAGTGGCGGTCGGAGGCCGGGTCGAGGGCGAACTGGACGTTGCACTCGCCGACGATGCCCACCGAGCGCGCGATTTTCAGCGACTCGTCGCGCAGGCGCTGGTACTCGGTGTCGTCCAAGGTCTGAGATCGGAAGAGC
>SCTT01000533.1 GCA_004322435.1 bacterium | reverse complement strand
AGCGCCTCGAGGCGCGCGATGACGTCCTTGACGGCGGCGGTCCCGGAGAGGTTCTTCGTGCGCGGCAGGCTGCCGATGGGTTCGGTGGGGATGGGCATTCTAGACTCCTATGTCTTCGTTCCAAAGCGTGGGTTTCGCGGCGATGAAGTCCCGCATCAGCCTCACGCACTCGGCGTCGTCTAAGACGGTCAGGGCCACCCCGCGGGAGCGGCTGTAGTCCTCGGGGCCTTTGAAGGTCTTGTTCTCGCCCACGACCATCTTGGGGACCTTATAAAGGAGGATGGCTCCGGTGCACATGTCGCAGGGGGAGAGGGTCGAGTAGAGGGTCGCCCGGGCGTAATCCTTGGCCGTGAGGCGCCCGGCATTCTCCAAGCAGTCCATCTCGGCGTGGAGGACGGCCGAGCCCTTCTGGACCCGCCGGTTGTGGCCCCGCCCCACGACCTTCCCGTCGATGACGAGGGCCGACCCGATGGGGATGCCGCCCTCCGCCAGGCCCTGCTTGGCCTCGTCCACGGCCGCCTGCATCCCGGGGTCTCTTTCCATGGGGGCAAGGATACGAGATTTAAGCGGGAATTTTTGCGCCACGCCGGATATCCGGCTAGAATGGCTTTACGCCTCCGGGCGCCCTATGCAGCCCCCCGGCAAACCCGCCAACGAGGCCCAGCGCCTGGCCGCCCTCCGGGCCCTGACCATCCTCGACACGTCGCCCGAGGAGCGCTTCGACCGCCTCACGCGCTTGGCGCAGAACATCCTCGGGGTCCCCATCGCGGTGGTGAGCCTCGTCGACGAGTCCCGCCAGTGGTTCAAGTCCATCCAAGGCCTCGGCGCCAAAGAGACCCCGCGCGAAGTGTCCTTCTGCGGGCATGTCATCCTCGGCCGGGGCCTGTTCGTCGTCCCGGACGCCACGAAGGACCCGCGGTTCGCCGACAACCCGCTCGTGGCCGGGAGCCCGGACATCCGCTTCTACGCGGGGTTCCCCCTCGCCACCGCGGAAGGCCTGAACCTCGGCACCCTCTGCGTCATCGACCGCAAGCCGCGGGAATTCGGGGAACGCGAGGCCAAGGTCCTCGAGGACCTGGCCCATCTCGTCGAGCGCGAGCTCTTCACGGCCGACCGGGACGCGGCGCTCCGGTCCCAGCGCGAGATCCAGGCGGCCGTCGACAACTCGGCCGTCGTGTCGAAGACCGACGCCAAGGGCGTCATCACCTACGTCAACGACCGGTTCTGCGAGCTCTCCGGCTACTCGCGCGAGGAACTCCTCGGCAAGCGTACCGGCGTCCTGCGTTCGGAGGTCCATCCCGCGGAGTTCTTCGACGAGCTCCAGAAGACCGTCTCCGCGGGCCGGGTCTGGCGGGGCGAGGTCTGCAACCGCGCCAAGGACGGCGCCCTCTTCTGGCTGGCTTCGACCATCACGCCGGTCCTGGGCGAGGGGGGCAAGCCGGTCCAGTTCATCTCCATCGACCACGACGTCACCGGCCGCCGGCGCGCCGAGGAGGGGCTGAGGCAGGCGTCCGACAAGCTGCAGGCGGTCCTCGACAGCGCGTCGCACGTGTCCATCATCTCCACCGACCGGGACGGGCTCGTCACCGTCTTCAACAAAGGCGCGGAGAACCTGCTCGGCTACCGGGCGGCCGAGATGGTCGGCCGCCTCACCCCCGCCGTCCTCCACCTGCCCGCCGAAGTCGAGTCCCGCGGCCGGGAGATGACCCGGGAGTTCGGCCGCCCCATCGCGGGATTCGACGTCTTCGTCGAATACGCCCGCCGGGGCGGCTTTGACGCGAGGGAATGGACGTACGTCCGCAAGGACGGCTCCCACGTCCCGGTCAACCTCACCGTGACCGCGCTGCGGGCCGGCGACGGGGCCATCCTGGGGTTCCTCGGGATCGCCGTCGACGTCAGCGAGCGGCGCCGCGCCGAGGCGGAGCTGGCTCGCGCGCGCGACGCGGCTTTGAACCTGGCGCGGGCCAAGTCCGAGTTCCTGGCCAATATGAGCCACGAGATCCGCACCCCGATGAACGCCGTCATCGGCATGACGGGACTCCTCCTGGACACGGAGCTGGCCCCGCAGCAGGCCGAATACGCGCGGACCATCCGCGGG
>SCTT01000532.1 GCA_004322435.1 bacterium | reverse complement strand
GGCGACCGGCGCTTTGCCCTTGGGGCGGCCGGTGCCTCGCAGCGACCCTTGCGCGCAGGCCTGCGACGCCATGAAGGCGGCGATGAGAGCGGAGAAAAGGAAAGGCGATATTCTCATGATGCAGCTCCTGGTGACCGGATTGCCTTCCCTATATAGCTGTCCCCCTCAAGTCGGTCAAGGTCGGAATTGTTAAATGCGGCTGACCGAATACGCCTAGGCGAAGCGTCGGAGCGTGGCGTCGTCGGGAAACCGTCTGATGCCCCGCCGGGCGGCGTCCCGGGCCGCCTCCAGCTCCTCGAGCTCGGCGTGGGCCAAGGTCAGGCTCCGGTACAGCCGGGACTCATCGGGCGCCTCGTCGAGGGCCGCCTCGCAGTGCGCGACGCAGTCCTTGAGCCGCCCGGCTCGGCGGAGCACGCGGCCCAGGTGCCCGAGCGCCCAATGCCGCCGGCCGGCGCCCTCGAGGAGGGCCAAAAGGAGGGATTCCGCCTCGCCGTACATGCCGAAGCCCACCAGCGCCTCCACGAGCTGCTCCTCGAGCGCCTCGGTCTCCTCGGCGGCCTCGAGGGCCTTCCGGAGCGCGGAGGCGAAGTTGCGGCAGGGCACCCAGGCCGCCTGGCCGCCGAGGTTGAGCTCCACGAGGCACCGGAAATCGTGGAGCGTCAGGCCGGGGACCGTGGGGAAGACGGCCCGGCGTCCGGAGGGGCCGTAAGAGGGGTCGGCCTCCCCGAAGCGGCAGGGGATCCCCTCGGGCAGGCGCATCGGCGCCGCGTCGAGCGAATGCAGCTCGGGCGCCTCGCCGGGCAGCATCCCGTCGGCCAGCACCGCGACGTCGTGGCGCTCGAGGCGCGCCGCGCCGCCGCGCTCGGGGTCGAGGCGCACGCCCCCGAAGCGCGGGACCTCGAGCAGCGCGGTGAAGAGCTCGTGGGCCAGGCCCGAGGCGCAGCGCAGCGGGCGGGCGTCGGGCGTGACCACCTCGCCGAGGAAGGCCTCGGCGCGCAGGGCGTCGCTGAAGACCGGCACCCAGACGCCGCCCAGCACGGGGTCGCGGTCGGCCCAGACGTCGAGGCGCGACTCCTCGGAGAGCGGCGTGGCGGTGAGGACCGTGACCTTGGCGCCCCGCAGCAAGGTGTGCAGGTCCTTGCGCGGGGCCAGCGGGCGCCTCCGCGCCGCGTCGCAGAGCTGCGTGAGCTCGGAGGGCATGGGGCTGATTGACTCATTTCCTGTTCGGGGCGTCAACCGGCGGCGCCCGACGGAGCCCGCGTGCCGGACTTAAGGCGAAGGCCCCTAGGTCCCAAGCACGGGGCCTAAGCGGCGTGGGCCCATTGTTTTCCCGAGGGTGCCCGGACGGCTCAACATACGTCCCGCGTATTTGGACACACTTGTCTGGATGAAGCGCTGGACAGCCGCCGGGTTAGCCCTAGCGATCGCCGTGCTTTCGCCGGGCACCGGCGCCTATAACGCCTTCGCCCAGACCGCCGCCCGCGCGGGGGCCTCCGCCTCCACCACGCGCCTGGCTCTGCCGACCGCGCCGCTGACGGCTCCGAGCGGGCTGACCGCCTCCCCCCTCTCCACCTTGCCGGGCACGTCGCTGACCTTGCCGCAGGTCTCGCTCCCCACCGCGCGTCCCTCCTCCCCCGCCGCGGTCCAAGCGGCCGCGACCATTTCCAACCCTCTCCCGCTCGCGGGAGAGGGCAGGGTGAGGGCAGCGTCAGTCGCAATCCCTCACCCCAACCCTCTCCCGCTAGCGGGAGAGGGAGAAAGAGAAGTCATCAGCCGCCAGGCCGCCGCGCAGGAAGTCTCTGCAGCCGTCGCCGCCGTAGCCCCCCTGGCCGAGACGGCCTCCCACGGTTCGCTCGGCCAGGCCCGCACCGCCGGCCTCGCCCTCGAGGACGTCCTGACGCGCCGCGCCTCGCGCCGCGACGCGGACGTCGTCCCCGCCGGCAAGGCCTGGACCTCCTCCCTCTTCGGCAACCGCCTCTCCCCCGCGAACGCCGCGAAGGGCGCCTCCACCTCGGCCCCCGCCGCGCCCGCCGCCGCGCAGGCCCGACGCTCCTGGCGCGCCGCGTTCGGGCCCGTGGTGCGCGGCCTGCTCTCCTTCAAGACGATAGCGCTGACCACGGTGCTCGCCATCGCCCTCCACGCCTCGGCCAGCTTCGCCCAGCTCCCCTTCCCCACCCAGATTCCCATCCCGCAGCAGACCGAGTTCCCGCTGAAGCAAAAGGACGGGAACACGGTCGTCATCGCTCAAGCCGCGCCGGTGACCCAGACCGCCGACACCGTCGTCGCCCCCGCCGTCCAGGCCCAGCCCGCCCCGGTCGTCGTCGAGGCCGCCGTCACCGGCCAAGGCGTCACGGTCGGCGAGACGATGACGCTGACCATCACCGTCCGCAACGTCTCGGGCGCCGCCTTGGACGTCCCCTCGGTGCGCGGCGCTATAGAGGAAGCGCTCCCCTACACCCTCGAGATCCGGGACAAAGACGACGGCGCGGGCCTCAAGCTCGCCCCCGGCGAGACGAAGACCCTGACCTTCACGGTCGTCCCTTTCGACGCGGGCAAGCTGGTGCTCGAAGGCGCCGAGCTGGCCTTCCCCACCGCCGACCCCGAGAAGCCCCTCATCGTCAAGATCCCCTCCGCCACCTTCGAGGTCGCCTCGGTCCTGACGCCCGACTGGAAGGAGAAGGGCTTCAAGGACTTAGCCGAGATCCGCCGCGTCGAGCTCCCGGCGCTGGCCTGGCTCTTGGCCGTCCCGCTGGCCGGCCTGGCCCTGTTGGGCGTCGAGCGCCTGCTCGCCGCCCGCCGCCGCGGCCGCGAACCCCTCCTGCACAACCTCCCCGCCCTCGACGCCGCGAAGGCGCGCCTTGAGCGCCTCGAGTCCGTCGTCGACACCCGCCAGTTCCACGGCGAGGCCCTCACCTTGGTCGACCGCCTCCTCACCGACCTGCGCGGCCTGCCGCGGCGCGAGCGCACGATGACCACGCTGTTCGCCGACGTCCGGGGGAAGTACTCCGCCGGCCAGCTCGCCGTGGCGAAGACCGTCGTCGCCCGTTCCGAGGCCGCCCTCTACGGCTCGGCGCCGACCGACTCGCCGGAGCTGCGCCGCCAGACCCTCGTGGCCCTGCGCGAGCTCATCGCCGACCTCGAAGCCGCCCCGAAGGCCCGGCCCGAGACGCCTCTGTCCGGCCTCGCCGCGCTCTTGGGGGCCGGCGGCCTGAGCCTCGGCTTCGCGAACCCCTGGGCCCTCCTCCTCGCGGTGCCCGTCGCCGCCTGGGCCTTCCACAAGTGGCGCCAGTCGAAGACCCAAGCCTGGTCCTCCCCGGCCGCCTCTCTCGCCCCGGCCAAGGGCACCTGGCGCGCCCGCCTGTCCTGGGTCCCCCGGACCCTCCGCGTCGCGGCCATCGCGCTGACTTTGCTCGCCGTCGCCGGGCCGCAGGTCGGCGTCAAGCGCTCCGAGACGTACATCCCCTCCACCGACACGATGATCGCCTCGGACATCTCGGGCTCGATGAGCGGCGAGCGCTTGGACGGCCTCAAGCGCGCGGTCAAGGACTACCTCGTCGAGCAGCGCCGCGGCTCGAACAACCGCGTCGGCGTCGTCACCTTCTCGGACGAGCCCTACCTGGCCGTGAGCCTGACGACCGACTACGACGCCCTCATCGCCCGCGTGAAGGAGACCCAGACCGAGGGTTCCACCGCGGTCGGCAAGGGCATGATGACGGCCATCAGCCACTTCCTCGAGCTCAACATCCTCCAGATGGACGCGGCCAACCCCGACGTGGCCGAGATGCGCAAGCTCGTCCTGGCCAACGACCTCGCCGGGGCCCTGACCTACGCGAAGGCCCGGCCCGGCCTGATGGACAAGGTCCTCCAGCCCGAGAAGACCAAGATCGTCGTCATCTTCACCGACGGCGAGTCGAACACCGGCATCACTCCCGTCGACGCGGCCAAGATCGCCAAGCAGCTGGGCATCAAGGTCTACACCGTCGGCATCCAGATCGGCTCGGGCGAGGCGGCCCTCAAAGAGGTCGCCGCCATCACCGGCGGCCTCTACTTCCGCGCCGAGGACGCCGACGGGATGCGCAACGCCCTCCTCGACATCTCGCGCCTCGAGAAGTCCCCCGCCCTGGTCCGCGCGCAGGTCGCCGTCAACGACCTGACGACCCCGCTGGCCCTGCTGGCCCTGTTGGCCCTGCTGATGGAGGTCGGCCTCGTCTCGACGCGCTTTAGGACCTTGCCGGCCATCATCCTCGCCGGGCTCATCGGAGTCAACGGGATCAACGTCCCCGCCAACTGGACCGGCTCCGCGGCGAACGCGGTGCCCGTGCAGACCACCGTCCTCTCGACGACCTTGGCCGAGCGCCTGCCGCTGACCGGCGTGCCCAAGGACCTGGCCGAGGGCAACGCGCTCTATCTGCAAGGCCGCTACGGCGACGCGGTGAAGCGCTACAGCGAGGCCCTCGAGCAGCACCCCGACGTGCCGCAGCTCTATTTCAACCTCGGCAACGCCTACCTGCGCCTGGGCGACGTCGAGCGCGCCGCCCGCGCGTACGGAAAATTCCTCGAGCTCAACAAGGACCCCAAGGCCGCGTCCGAGGCCATCTACAACCTCGCCAACGCCGCCGTGATGGCCAAGGACGCCGAGAAGGCGCTCGAGCTCTACCGCGAGGCCCTGCGCAAGGACCCGACGAACGCCTCCGCCAAGTGGAACCTGGAAGTCTTGAACCGCCTGATGGAGGAGCAGCAGAAGCAGCAGCAGGACGGCGACCAGCAGCAGAAGCAGAAGAAGGGCAAGAAAGGCCAGAAGGGACAGAAAGGGCAGAAGGGCGACCAGCAGGGCCAGAAGGGCGACCAGAAGGGCGAACCCGGCGACCAGGACGGCGAGCCGGGCGACCAGCAGGGCGACAAGCCGCAGCAGGGCAAACCCGGCGACAAGCAGGGCAAGCCGGGCGAGAAGAGCGAACAGCAGGCCAAGCCCACCCCCGGCGAGCGCGAGAAAGGCGTCGACGGCCTCATCCAGGAGCAGGGCAAGACGGACAAAGAGGGCCAGGACGCCCAGCGCGGCGCCGTCCCCCGCAAAGGCTCCGGCGTGTGGGGCCTCTCGCTGGCCGGCCTCGGCTCGGCGGCGGCCGGCTTCCAGGCGCCTTTGTGGCTAGGCATCGCCCTCGTCGCGGTGCCCGTCGTCGCGGCCTTAGCCGTCTGGGCCGTCAACAAGAAGATCCAAGCGGCCCGGAAGCTCGCCCCCGCCGAGGCGCCCAAGGACTTGAAGAGCTGGCACGGCAAGGGCCGCTTCTGGACCAAGTTCGCGATGATCCTGACGGCGACGTTGGGGCTGGCGCTGGCCGCCGGCGACCCCATCTTCGGCTCGAAGGACACCCGTCTCAACTTCGGCGGCAAGGACGTGGTGGTCACCTCCGACGTCTCCGCCTCCACCCTCTACGCCGAGGACGGCCGCGGCGCGCGCGTGCAGAAGGAACTCTCCGAGTTCGTCACGAAGATGCAGGGCACCGACCGCATCGGCCTGGTGGTCTTCGCCGGCAAACCGCGCACCGCCTCCCCCCTCTCGCAGGACTACGGCACCTTCGACTTCAAGGTGAGCCGCCTGGAGCGCGAGGCGCGGGGCTTGAACGGCGGCTCCGACCTCGCCAGCGCCATCGAGCACTCGGTCAAGGTCTTCGAGGGCGCCAAGAAGGT
>SCTT01000531.1 GCA_004322435.1 bacterium | reverse complement strand
GGACCGACGTGCTGCGCCACCGCGTGCTCGTCAGCTACGAGGCCGAGGCCGAGGACGTCACCTCGGAGGACGTACTGAAGTCCGTCTTCGAAACGGTAGAGGTCCCATAGTGGTGTCAGACTTACAGAATTTTCAGAAATCGTTCCTATTCGTCATGCCATTTCTGAAAATTCTGTAAGTCTGACACCGGTTAGGAGGCGCCCATTCTTCCCCGCGACCTGATCGCCCAGGTTCGGCGCATCGAGATCAAGACGAACCGTCTCGTCTCGGAGACGTTCGCCGGGAAATACCTGTCGGCCTTCAAGGGCCGGGGCATGGAGTTCGCCCAGGTGCGCGAGTACGTGGCCGGAGACGACGTGCGCACCATCGACTGGAACGTCACCGCGCGCGCCGGGAAGCCCTTCGTGCGCGAATACCAGGAGGAGCGCGAGCTGACCCTCATCGTCGCCTGCGACCTCTCGGGCTCCCAGTTCTTCGGCTCGGGGCCTAAGCTCAAGCGGGAGACGGCCGCGGAGCTGGCCGCCGTCCTGGCCTTCTCGGCGCTGCGCAACAACGACAAGGTCGGCCTTTACCTCTTCACGGACCGCCAGGAGCTCTTCCTGCCGCCGCGCAAAGGCCGTCGCCATGCGCTCGCCATCGTCCGCGACGTGCTCGCCTTCGAGCCCAAGGGCACGCGCACCGCGCTGGGCTCCTCGCTCGACACGCTGACGCGCCTGCTGCACCGGCGCGCCATCGTGGTGCTCGTCTCGGACTTCCAGGACGAGGGGTGGGAGCGGAGCCTGCGCCGGGCCGCCCGCAAGCACGACCTCATCCCCGTGCTCATCGAGGACCCCCGCGAGGAGGACCTGCCGCGCGTCGCCGCCTGGCTCGACCTCGAGGACCCCGAGACCGGCGAGCGCGTGCTCGTGCACGCCGGCGGGGGGGACCTGCGCGAGGAGCCGGCGCGCCGCCGGGCCGCGCGCCGCGCCGCCTTCGACGAGGCGCTCAAAGGGGCCGGCCTCGAGGCCATCCGCATCCGCAACGACCGCCCTTTCCTCGACCCGATGGTCCGCTTCTTCCGCGAGCGTTCGAAGAGGCTGCGGTGAGCGCCGGGCTCCTGGCCGCCCTGCTGGCCGCTCCCGCGGCCGCCGGCTGGACCTGGGCCCCCGCGCCCGAACAGGTCGTGCTCGGCACGCCGACCGAGCTCGTCGCGAAGGCCGACGCCCCCGCCGGGCCCTTGAAGCCGGCCGCGGGCCAGGCCCTGGGACCCTTCGAGGTGCTCTCCGCCGAGGCGGGCGCCGACGGGACGGTGCGCGTCGCCGTGATGGTCTTCGCGCTGGGCCGGCAGCCGCTGCCCGCCCTCAAGTGGACGGGCGCCGCGGGCGAGGCCGCGAGCCCGGCGCTGGACCTCACCGTCTCCCCGCCGCCGCCGAACCCTTCGGACACCGGGGACATCCGCGCCATCCGCGGGCCCTACGCGGCTCGGATGGGGGCCTGGTGGGGGCTGCTCGCCGCGCTGGCCGCCGCCGCGGCCTACGCCGCCTGGCGGCTGACGCGCAAGGCCCCGCCGGCCGAAACGGCCGCCGCGGCCGCTCCGAAGGACCTGCGCACCCCCGAAGAGCGCGCGCTCGACGCGCTCGAAGGACTCGACGGCCTGGGCCTCTCGGTCAAGGAGTTCTACGACAGGCTCTCCGACATCGTGCGCGCCTACCTGGGCGAGCGCCACGGCCTGGAAGCCCTCAAGATGACGACCTACGACCTCCAGCGCGCGCTCATCCGCGGCGGCTTCGACCCCGCGGCGCGCCAGCTCGCGAAGGCCCTGCTCGAGCGCTGCGACCTGGCGAAGTTCGCCAAGTGGAAGCCCAGCGACCAGGAGGGCCGGCGCGACTTGGAAGGCGCCAAGAAGCTCGTGAAGCTCCTGGCCCCGGCCGCCTCCGAGGTGACGGGCGACCTGGCCGGCCTGCCGCCCGGAGGCCGCCGGTGAACGGCTGGCGCCTCGAGAACCCCTGGTGGCTTTGGGCGCTCGTCCCCGCCCTCGCCGCCGTCGCCGCCGCGGTCTGGCTGGCGCGGGGCCGCTCGCCGGCGTTCCGCTTCCCCGACGCCGGCGCCGTCGCGCGCCGCGGCGGGCCCGGAGCGGGCTGGCCGGTGCGCTGGGCCCCGCTCTTCCTCAAGACCTGCGCGCTGACCTTGGCCGTCTTCGCGCTGGCGCGCCCGCAGTCGGTGCGCCGCGAGCCCGCAGGCCCGGCCGAGGGCATCGACATCGTGCTGGTCCTCGACACCTCGGAGTCCATGCGCGCGCTCGACTTCGACCCGTTCGACCGCATGACGGCCGCCAAGCAGGCCGCCAGCGACTTCGTGAAGCGCCGTCTGAGCGACCGCATCGGCCTGGTGGTCTTCGGCGGCGAGCCGCTCTTGTCCTGCCCGCCGACGCTCGACTACGAGGCGCTGTTGGGATTCCTCGAAGACGTCAAGCCCGGCATGACCCAGAGCCGCGGGACCGCCATCGGCGACGGCCTCGCCGCGGCCGCGGCGCACCTCAAGGAGAGCCAGGCCAAGAGCCGCATCGCGGTCCTCCTCACCGACGGCGCCAACAACGCCGGTCTGGTGGACCCGACGACCGCGTCCAAAGCGGCCAAGGCGCTGGGCATCAAGGTCTACACCATCGGCACCGCCAAGCGCGGCCGCGCGATGGTCCCGGTGGACCACCCCGTCCTCGGCCGTCAGATGGTGGCCATCGACGACGACTTGGACGAGGACCTGCTGACCCGGGTCGCCGAAGAGACCGGCGGGCGCTACTACCGCGCGACGAGCGCCCGCGAACTCTCCGAGATCTACGGCGACATCGACAAGCTCGAGAAGAGCGCGGTGGACCGCCCCGAGACGGTCTCGTACTCGGACCACTACCTCGTGCTGCTGTGGCCCGCCGCGCTGCTCTTGGCCGCCGAGCTCCTCTTGGGACACACGCTCCTCGTGAGGCTCCCGTGAACGCCCTCTTCCGCTCCCCGGCCCTGTGCCTCCTCGCGGCCTTGGCGGCGGTGGCCGCCGCCGCCCTCGCGACGTGGGGGGAATCGCGGCGCGCGCGGCTGATCGCCCTCTTCGCCTCGCCCGAGGTGGCCCCGCGGCTTTATCCCGCCGAAGCCGCCTCGGCGCGGCGGCGCAACTACCTGCTGCGCGCGGCGGCGCTCGTGTTCCTGCTCGTCGCGCTGGCCGGGCCGCGCTGGGGCGTGGAGCTCACGGCCTCGAAGGCCCGAGTCGCGCAGGCCGTCATCGCGGTCGACGTCTCGGCCTCGATGCTGGCCGAAGACGTCAAGCCCAACCGCCTCGAGCGGGCCAAGAACGCGCTCTCCTTGGTTCTCGACGGCCTGGGCGGCCAGCGCGTCGGCGTGGTCGCCTTCGCCGGCGACGCCTTCGTGCAGTGCCCGATGACCACCGACCTGGCCGCCGTACGTTCTCTGCTGCGCCGGCTCGAGGCGGGCAAGCTGCCGCGTCAGGGCACGTCTTTGCAGCGCGCCGTCGAAGTCGGCACCGGGCTCCTCGCGCGCTATCCCGGCCGCAAGGCCCTGCTGCTCGTCTCCGACGGCGAGGAGCGCGGCGGCGATTCGCTCGCCGCCGCGAAGGCGGCGGCCGAGGCGGGCGTCGCGGTCGTGGCGCTGGGGGTCGGCACGCCCGACGGAGCGCCGCTGCCCGTCAAGGACGCCGAGGGGCGCACGACGGGGTTCCGCAAGGACAAAGCCGGGCAGACCGTCGTCAGCCGGCTCGGCGAGACCGGGCTCGCCCAGCTGGCCTCGGCCACGCGCGGCGCCTACTGGCGCCTCTCCCCGGGCGACGACGAGGTCGCCGCGGTCCTGCGCGCGCTCTCCGAGAGCGATTCGAGCGAATCCGCGGTCGCCTCCGCGACGCATTACAAGGACCGCTACCGCATCCCGCTGGCGGCCGCCGTGCTGCTGCTGCTCGTCGAGCTCCTGCTGCCGGAGGTGCCGCGGCGCCTGCGGCGCGCGCCGCCCGCTGGAGCGGCCCGGTCCGCGGCGGCCGCGGCGGTCCTGCTCCTTCTCGGCGTCCCCGCCTCCGCGGCGCCCACCGAGTGGAGCCTGTGGCGCGGCAACCGGTCCTACAAGAAGGGGGACCCCGGCGCCGCGCTCAAGCGCTACCAGGAGAAGGAGGAGACCTCCCCGCGCGCCCGCTTCAACGGCGGCGCGGCGCGCTACGCTCTGGGGGACGACGAGGGCGCCGAGACCCAGTTCGGCGCGCTGACCCAAGGGCTCGAAGCGGCCGGGAAAGACGGCGTGCGGGGCAACGACGCGTACTATAATCTAGGGAACGCCCTCTATCGCCAGAAGAAGCTCGACCAGGCGGCGGAGGCGTACAAGCGCTGCCTGATGATCGACCCCAAAGACGAGGACTGCCGGCACAACCTGGTGCTGGCCCTGCGCCCCCAGAAGCAGAAGCAGGACCCCAAAGACCAGGACAAGAAGGACAAGCCCAAGGACGACAAGAAGGACCAGCCGCCGCCGCCCGGGCAGCGCCCGCAGTCGCAGGGGATGTCCAAGGAGGACGCCGAGCGCATCCTCCAGGCCGCCGCCGAGCGCGAGAAGGAGAACCGCAAGCGCCAGCCGATGAAAGGCTCGGAGAAGGACGGCGGAGCCGAGGACGACTGGTGAAGGCCGCCCTCGCCCTGCTGTTGGCCCTCGCCGCCCCCGCGCGCGCCGCGCTGAGCATCAACGCGACGCCCAACCGCACGACGGTCGCGCTCGACGAGCAGCTCGTGCTGACCGTCTCCGTGCAGGGCGACGCCATGTCGCTGCCGGACCCCGAGCTCCCGTCGATGCCGCGCTTCAACGTCCACAACGCGGGCCGCAGCCAGGCGATGACGATGATGAACGGCCGCGTCTCGAACACGGCCGAGTACACCTACATTTTGGTGCCGCGCCTCGTCGGCAACGCCGTCATCCCGCCCATCTCGGTCCGTGCGGGGGGGGAGACCGCCCAGACCGAGCCCATCGCGGTCGTCATCGAGCGGCCCGGCCAGGCGGCCCAGCAAACGCCGCAGGCCGCCGCGCCCGCCGGAGCGCCCGCGCGCGCGCGCCGCGCCAACGGGCCCGCGCCCGTCTTCGTCACCGCCGAGACCGACAAGAAGACGGTCTACGCCAACGAACAGGTCGTGTTCTCGGTGAAGTTCCACTACTCCATCCCCCTGCTCGGCAACGCCGAATGGACGCCGCCGGACACCACCGGGATGCTCTCCGAGGACCTGCCTCCGTCCCCCGCGCGCACCGTCGCGTTCGAGGGCCGCAACTACAACGTCAGCGAGGTCAAGATCGCCCTCTTCCCTCTGACCCCCGGCCCCAAGACCGTCGGCGCCGGCACCATCCGCTGCCAGGTCCAGAAGGGCGTGGACGTCGACCCCTTCGCCGGGGACTTCTTCCGGCAGTTCTTCTCGGCCGGGCTCACGATGGCCGAGCCGGTGAGCCTGCAGACGAAGCCCCTGCAGCTCACCGTCAAGCCGCTGCCCGAGGCCGGCAAGCCCGTGGGCTTCGGCGGCGCGGTCGGCCGCTTCCGCGTGAAGGCGGAGCTCGACAAGTCGACGGTCAAGGCCGGCGACGCGGTGAACCTCACGGTCACCGTGGAGGGCAACGGGAACCTCAAGGCGCTGGGCGAGCTGCCGCTGCCCGACATCCCCCAGTTCCGCGCCTACGAGACGGTGACCTCGCTCAACCAATCGAAAGACGAGCAGGGCGTGCGGGGCTCCAAGGTCTACAAGACGGTCCTCGTCCCCAAGGTCTCGGGCGACCTGGCGGTGCCGCCCATCCCGTTCTCGTACTTCGACCCGGCGGCCGAGAAGTACGTCACCGCCCAGACGCCGCCTTTGAAGCTCGACGTGACGCCCGGCGACCCGACGCAGGCCCCGGTGGGCTTCTCGGCGACCCCCGGCGCCGCCCCGTCGGGGATCACCGCCGTCTCCGAGGACATCCGCCACGTGCGCGCCCGCCCGGGCTTCGACGGCGCGGCCCGGGCCGCAGCCGCCGTCGCGGGCGCGGGCCTGCTGCACGCCGTCCCCGCCGCCACCCTCGCCTTCGCGGGCCTCGTCGCGGGCTGGCGCGCCCGCGAAGACTCGGACCCCGCGCGCTCGCGGGCCCGCCGCGCCGCGAAGGCCGCCGACGAGCGCCTGGGCAAGAGCCGCGCGACGAAGGCTTTGGCCGAATCCTCGGCCTTGGTCGGGGACGCGCTGGTGGGCTACCTGGCCGACAAGCTCTCGGTCCCGCCCTCGGGCCTGACCGCGCGGCAGGCGGTCGACGCGCTGCGCCGGCGCTGGCCGAAGATGCCCGAAGGCCATCTCGAACAGGTCAAGCGGCTGTGGGGGGAGATGGAGCGCATCCGCTACGCGCCGACCACCGTCCGGGACTTAGACGTCGCGAACCTGCGAGAGGCCGTCAAGGAACTCATCGTCGCCCTCGAGGAGGCCGCCTCGTGAGGACGGCTCTGCTGCTGGCCCTGGCGCTTCCCGCCTCGGCGGCCGTCGCCCCGGCGCGCCTGACCGAGGCGAACGCGCTCTACGAGTCCTCCCGCTACACGGAGGCCGCGGCCTCCTACGAGACCCTCCTCAAGGAATCGCCCTACGACGCCGCCCTCCAGTACAACCTCGGCAACGCGCGTTTCCGCCAGGGCGGCCCGGGCTCCTTGGGTCGGGCGACCGCGGCCTACCTGCGGGCGTTCCGCCTCGACCCGCGCGACGGCGACGTCCGGGCGAACCTCGACTTCTCCTTGAAGCGCGCCGGCGAGACGCTCGTCCCGGCCGGCATGCCGCCGGCGGTCTTCGTCCTCTACAACGTCCTCTCCGCGACGGAACTGGCGGCGCTCCACTGGCTGGCGTTCTGGGCGGCCTGCCTGCTCGGCGCCGGCGCGTTCCTCGTCGCCCGCGCGCGGGCGCCGCTCAAAGCCGCGGCGCTGACCGCGGCGTTCGCTTGGGGCGCGGCGGGGGGCTGGTGGGCGCTGCGGGTCTCGACGGGCTTCAAGGACCCGGCGGTCGTGGTCCTGCAGGACGCCGAGGTGCGCAGCGGCCCCGGAGAGGGCTTCCCGGTGAGCTTCAAGGTCCCCGAGGGCCGG
>SCTT01000057.1 GCA_004322435.1 bacterium | reverse complement strand
GCTCTTCCGATCTCGGCCACGCCCCGCGGTCCTTCTTCAGGATGACGAAGGTGTCGGAGAGGTGCACGCCCATCGGGTCCGTCGCCGACTCCGGGGTGCCGAGCCGCCCGAAGACGCGCTCGACCTCTCCGAACCGCGCGATGACGGCCTCGGTGCGGCGCTGCATCTGAAGCGAGGCGTCGACGCCGATGTCGGCCGGGCGCGTGAAGTTGACGACCAGGTCGCCCTCGTCGAGCGGGGGCATGAAGTCGGCGCCCAGCCCGCGGTAGACGAACGCGGCGGCGGCGACGAGCGCGAGCGCCGGCAGCACGGCGGCGGCCGGCCGCGCGATGCAGGCCGCCAGGACGGGCTCGTAGGCCCGCAGCAGCCCGCGGCGGAGGCCTTCCCCGCGGGGCGCCCCGGCCGGGACCTTGAGGTACAGGAACGCGAGCACCGGCATCAGCACGACGGCCACGAGCAAAGAGGCGGCCAGGGCCGCCAGCACGGTGACGGCCATCGGGTGATAGAGCTTGCCTTCCACGCCCTCGAGCGCGAGGATGGGGACATAGACCAGCATGATGATGACGAGCCCCAAGGAGACCGGCCGCACGACCTCGGCGGCGGAGTCGAAAAAGAGGCGCTGGCGGCCCGCCGCGTCGAGGGGGCCTTCGTGCTCCTCGAGCCGCCGGAGCGCGTTCTCGACCATGACCACCGCCCCGTCGACGAGCAGGCCGAAGTCGATGGCCCCGAGGCTCATCAGGCTCGCGGAGACGCCGAACCAGCGCATCCCGACCGCCCCGAAGAGCATCGACACGGGGATGGCCAGGGATACGAACAGGGCCGCGCGCAGGTTGCCGAGGATGGCCAGCAGCACGGCCACGACGAGCGCGGCGCCCTCGGCCATGTTCTTAAGGACGGTCTTGAGCGTCGCGTTCACGAGGTAGCTGCGCGTGTAGAGCAATTCGACCTCGACGTCGGGCGGCAGCGGGGCCTCGGCCAGGGCCTTCTCGGAGTCGAGGGCCACCCGCCGGGAGTTCGCGCCGCTGAGCATCAGGACCATCCCGAGGACGGCCTCCTCCCCCCCCACCGTGCCGCCCCCCGTCCGCTGGGCGTAGCCCTCCTTGACGTCCGCCACCGCCGAGAGCGGGACGGGCCGGCCGCGCAGGTCCAGCTTGATGGGGAGCAGCCCGATGTCCGAGAGCCGGTCGAGGCGTCCCGAGGAGCGCACGATGACCTGGCGCCCTTTGGGCTGGATGTAGCCGCCGCCCGAGTTCTCGCCGAGCCCTTGAAGGCGCTCGAGCACCTGCTCGATGGTGACCCCCACGGAATCGAGGCGCTCGGGGTGGACCTCGATGTGGATCTCCTTCTTGAAGCCGCCGGTGGTGTCCACCTCGGCGACCCCTTTGACGGAGCGGCGCAGGTAAGGCGCCACGACGAAGTCCTGGGCCGTCCGGAGCGCCATCAGGCGCTCGCGCTCCGGCCGGGCCGCCAGGGCGGAGCCCGGCTTGGCGCGCACCGAATACATCAGCACCTCGCCCAGGCCCGTGCTGATGGGCGCGAGCTCCGG
>SCTT01000530.1 GCA_004322435.1 bacterium | reverse complement strand
CCGAAAACGGCCGCCGTAGCCGATGGGGGTCCCCTTCGGGACATTCTTCAAAAACACGACCCTCGTCTTCAAGGAAAGGACGGGCTCGTAGCCCTCCCAAAGGCCGTAGGCGGCCAGGCCGGGCCGGACCAGGTCCCAGCGGCTCTCGGGCCGGAGCAGAGCGCCGGCCGAGTTGGCCGCGTGACGCCACTTGAGGCGCGCGCCCATGGCTTCGGTCTCGCGGACGGCCCGGGCGAAGAGGCCCAGCTGGCGGCGCGTGAACTCGGCGGAGTCCTCGGCCCGCGCGAGGTGGGTGTAGAGGCCCTCGAGACGCACGCCCTGGGCCTTGAGCAGGTACTCGACGACCTCCCGGCCGGCCGGCCAGCGCACGCCGATGCGGCCCATCCCGGTGTCGAGCTTGAGGTGGCAGGCCAGCGGCAGGCGGCGCCGGTCGGCCCCCCGCAGGCCCCGGGCCGCGAGCTGGATGCGGCGCGCGCCGTCGAGGGAGGCCACGGTCGGCGTCAGGCCGTAGTGGACCGCCGCCAAGGTGCTCTCGAAGGGGTAGAGCGAGCCCAGGATGAGGATGGGGGCGCGGACGCCGGCCTCGCGGAGCACCGCCCCCTCCTCGACGGAGGACACGCCGAGCCCCTGCACGCCGGGGACCTCGAGCGCGGCCTTCGCGGCGCTCACGGCCCCATGCCCGTACCCGTCGGCCTTGACGACGAAGAGGAGCGGGACGCCCGCCGCATGCCGCAGGCGCCGGAGGTTGCGGCGCAGGGCCCCGAGGTCCACCTCGGCCCAGGTCGGGCGCCAGAGGCGGGTGAAGCGGACGGAGTAGACGCCGGAGGCGGCCTGCCGCCGGGGGGCGGCGCCGAGCCGCTCCGGCCGGAGGCTCACGTGAAACTGACCTGGGTTTCTTCGACTTCTTCCGGGCCCGCGCCGAACTCCTTGTTCTCGAACCGGGTGAGCTCGGGGATCCAGGTCAGCTCGACGGTGCCCACCGGGCCGTTTCTCTGCTTGGCGATGATGAGCTCGGCGCTGTTGACGAGCGAAGGGTCCTCGCGCTTGTAATAGCCCTCGCGGTGGATGAGGGTGACGAGGTCGGCGTCCTGCTCGAGCGAGCCGGAGTCGCGGAGGTCGGAGAGCAGAGGCCGGTTGTCCACCCGGCCCTTGTCCTCCGTACGCCGGTTGAGCTGGGCCAGCGCGACGACGGGCAGCTGCATGTCCCGGGCGAGGGCCTTGAGGCCGCGGGAGATCTCGGCGACCTCCTGCTGGCGGTTCTCGATGCGCCGGTTGTGGCCGCGCAAAAGCTGGAGGTAGTCGATGACGATGAGCCCCAGCGGCTGCCCCTTCGAGAGGAGCTCGAGCTGCAGCCGCCGCGCGCGCGAGCGGATGTCCAGGACCGAAAGATAGGACGAGTCGTCGAAGAAGAGCGGGGAGTCCGCGATCCGCGCGGTCGCGTTGGTGATCGAGGTCCACTTGTCGCGCTTGAAGAACCCGGTCCGGATGTCCTTGAGGTTCGCGCCCGACTCGGAGGAGATGAGGCGGTTCATGACGGCCTTCGTGGACATCTCGAGCGAGAAGAACAGGGTGGGCGCCTTCGCGTTGAGCACGACGTTCGCGATGATGTTCAGGGCCAACGCGGTCTTTCCTTGGCTCGGCCGGGCGGCGATGAGGATCAGGTCCCCCTTCTGGAAGCCCGCCGTCATGCTGTCGAACTTCTTGAAGCCCGAGGCGACGCCGGTGACGTCGCCCTTGTTGTGGTGCAGCTTCTCGATGTCGCTTAAGACCTCGTGCGCGATGTCCTTGGCCGCGACGATGCTCGTCACCGTCGAGCGCTGGGCGACCTGGAGGATGCGGGCCTGCGCCTCGTCGAGGAGCTCGGCCGGGGGCCGCTCCTCGCGGTAGGCCTGGCCCACGACCTCCGTGGCCGTGCGGATCAGGTCGCGGAGGATGGACTTCTCACGGACGATGTTGGCGTAGTGCTCGACGTGCGCCGCCGTCGCGACCTTGCCCTGCAGCTCCTGCAAAAACTGCGGGCCGCCGACCTCGCCCAAGAGCTTCTTGGCGCGCAGCGCGTCCGAGACGGTGATGATGTCGACGGCCTGGCGGAGGTTGTGCAGCTCCGTGGCGGCCAGGAAGATCTTGCGGTGCGTCTCCTTATAGAAGTCCTTCTCGTCGAGGAGCTCCATGGCGCGGTCGACGGCCTCGCCCTGGATGAGCATAGACCCCAGGACCGCCATCTCGGCCTCGAGGGCCTGCGGGGGGAGCTGCAGGAGGTCCGCCATAAGACGGCCTCCGGGGTTAGGCGCGGGCTACGACGGAGACCTTGACCTTCGCGGAGACGCCGGTGGCGAGGCGCACTTCGACCTCGCTGTCGCCGGCCTCCCGGATGGCCGCGGGCAGGATGACCGAATCCTTGTCCACGGCGTGGCCGGAGGCCTTCAGGCTCTTGGCGATGTCGGTCTTGCCCACCGAGCCGAAGAGCTTGCCGTTCTCGCCGACGGGGCGGGAGAAGGACAGCTTGACCTCCGCGAGCTTCGCGGCGGCTTCCTGCGCCTTCGTCACGGCCTTCTCGCGCAGCACCGCGCGGCGCTTCTCGCCCTTCTCGAACCAGGCGACGACGGCCGGGGTGGCCTCGAGCGCGAGGCCGCGGGGGATGAGCATGTTGCGGGCGAAGCCCAGCTTCACGTCCTTGACCTGGCCGGCCTGACCGAGCTTCTCGACGTCTTTGCGGAGGATGACTTTCATGGACCTGCTCCTACGGGGATTCTGTTATGAGGCGCTGAACGGCAAAAGCGCCAGGTAGCGCGCCCGCTTGACGGCGCGGGTGAGCTGGCGCTGGTGCTTGGCGCAGTTGCCGGTGATGCGGCTGGAGAGGATGCGGCCGCGTTCGGTCGTGAACGTGCGCAGGACCTGGATCTGCTTGAAGTCCACCTTCTTGATCTGCTCGGCGCAGAACCGGCAGACCTTGCGGCGCGGGCGGAACGGCCCGCCGCGGCGCGGGCCGGAGCCCGGGCGCCCGGCGCCGGCCGGACCCGCGGGGCGGGCGCCGGGACGGCTGGCGGGGGACGACATCGTCGCTTCGTCGGCCATTAAAAGGGAACCTCCTCGAGTTCCTCGTCAGACTTCGCGGAGCCCTCGGCCGAAGCGGGCGCGCCGGCGGCGGCGCCCGACTTGGCGAGGAACTGGACGCGGTTCGCGACGACTTCCAGCACGGCGCGCTTCTGGCCGCTGGTCTTGTCGTCGAAATCGCGGCTCCGCAGGCGGCCCTCGACGTGCACGGGGCTGCCCTTCTTGAGCTTGTCCTTCAGGCGGTCGGCGGCCTCGCCCCACACGTCCACGGGGACGAAGGCGGTGTCGTCCTTCCACTCCCCCGACTTGTCCTGGTAGCGCCGGTTGACCGCCACGCGCATGTGGAGCACGCCGCGGCCGCCGGCCGTCACCTTATAGTCCGGGTCCTTGGTGAGGTTGCCCGAGACGAGGACGATGTTCTGGGTGAGAAGACGCAGTTCCATCACGAAGCCGGGGCGGGGGCCGGGGCCGGCGCGGGCGCCGGGGCGGCCGCGGCGGCGCCGGGCTTCGGCGCGCGGGGCTTCGGCTGGGTGTGAGCCGGGTCCTCGGCATGGACGGTCAGCGTCCGGAGGATATCCTCCTGGAGGCGGAACTGGCGGTTCATCTCGTTGACCAGCGCGCCCTTCGCGTTGTACTTGAGGTACAAGTAGAAGCCTTCGCGGGAGTTCCCGATCTGATAGGCCAGCTTGCGCCGTCCCCAGCGGTCTTCGCCGAGGACTTCGCCGCCGCCCTTGGCGATCGCCTGCTTCGTCTTCTCGGCGAAGTCGGCGACCTCCTGGTCGGAGAGGCGGGGATGGATGAGGATGACGGTTTCGTAAGTGAGCATGGATGCCTACTTTACCTAAATCGAGGAGGCCGCCACAAGACGACGGGCGCCCACCGGAGTCCGGACGGAACTCCGGTTCCCTCGTAGCACGACCCGGCCATTCTAGCACAGGGCGCGCCGCGCTGTCTAGTCTTTCCTGCCGGGGCCCTATTCCTTAATGATGCGCCCCGGCAGACAGGCGGCCGACGACCCTTGACAATAGATGATACGAAACATACAATTTTGGTACAGGAAGGGAGAACGGCCCATGCCCCGAAGGAAAAAACGCGCGGCGCGAAAACAGCTTTCCGGCCCCCCCCCCGAGGTCATGGACATCAAGACCCTGGCCCTGTACCTGGGCATGGGGCGCTCCAAGATCTACAACCTCATCCGCCAGAAGAAGGTCCCCGCCTCCCGCATCGGCCGCCAGTACCGCTTCTCGCGGCCGCTCGTGGACCAGTGGCTCAAAGAGCAGCTGATCCTCCGCCCCGAAGAGAGCCAGATGCCTCTCTTCAAGACCAAGTAGACGGCCCCCGGCGTTTCCTCGTCGAGCCACCGACGAGAAATCGCTTGCATTCCGACGGAGGCTTGTGATATTCTTGGCCGGTCGGACAAATTCGTCGTCGGAGCCTCGACGAGAAAACGGGCCCGGGCGACCAGGAGAACTATAGACATGGCGAAGAAAGTCCTGAAGTGCGGCGTGAAGCGCGAGTCCGGGTTCCTGTATTACATCGACAAGCAGGGCGACATCTCCCGCGCGAAGATGGCCCGCGGCGGCAAGTCCGGCGGCAAGCCGGCGAAGGTGTTCAAGGCCGGCCTGAAGAAGGAGCCCGGCTACCTGTACTTCCTCGACAAGCAGGGCGACATCTCGATGGCGAAGATGGTGAACGCCTAAGAGCTGCGCGCAAGGCCCCCAACGAGGTCTTGCTACGAAGGCCCGGCGGAGCGATCCGCCGGGCCTTTCGTTTACCCCCACGGACCTATCCCCCAACGGAACGAGAGC
>SCTT01000529.1 GCA_004322435.1 bacterium | reverse complement strand
GGCTCGAGAACGCCGCGGAGACGGGCTTCCCGTCCGAAGCCGGGGACCGGTGCTCCTCGACGACAACGGCCTCGGCGCCCTCCTCGAGGACGACCAGCGCGCGCGGGAACGAGTAGGGCAGGGCCGGGTCGTGGACGAACTCGACGTGGATGGGCTCGGCGAGCTTCACTCCCTTCGGGACCCGCACGAAGGCCCCGCCGCGCCAGCGCGCGAGGTTGGCCTGCTCGAGGCGGTCGAAGTCGGGGCCGGCCGAGGCCGCCAGGGCCTCGGCGACCAGGCCGGGGTGGCGCACGGCGGCCTCGTCTAAGGTCAGGACCTCGGCGCCGGCGGGGACCGGCGCGCCGAGGCCGGTCAGCTCGGGCGTCGGGGCGGACGCGAGGCGCTCGAGCGCGAATACCTCGCGCGGGAAGCGGCGCCAGGTCTCGACGGTCGGCAGCGGCAAAGACGACTTGGCGAACGCGGCTTCGGCCGCGGCCCGGCGGGCGGAGGGGTCCGAGACGGGGCTCATCCGACGGCTCCTTCCATCTCGAGCTGGATGAGGCGGTTGAGCTCGACGGCGTACTCGAGAGGGAGCTCCTTGGTGAACGCCTCGAAGAAGCCGTTGACGATCATGCTGACGGCCTCGGCCTCGGTCAGGCCCCGGCTCATCAGATAGAAGAGCTGCTCGTCGCCGATCTTGGACACGGAGGCCTCGTGGCCGACGCGGGCCTGCTTGCCGTCCACCTCCATCGTGGGGTAGGTGTCGGAGCGCGAGGAGCCGTCGAGGAGGAGCGCGTCGCAGCGGACGTTGACCTTGGCGCCCGTCGCGTTCGGATAGGACTTGATGAGGCCGCGATAGCTGGCGCGGCCGCCGTCGCGGGAGACCGACTTCGAGAGGATGGTGCCCGAGGTGTTCGGCGCCGCGAACACGAGCTTGCCGCCGGTGTCCTGGTGCTGGCCTTTCCCGGCGAAGGCCACCGAGATGATGTCGGCGCGGGCGCCCTTGCCGACGAGGTACACCGCGGGGAACTTCATCGTGAGCTTCGAGCCGATGTTGCCGTCCACCCACTCGACGAGGGAGTCCTCATGGGCCATGGCGCGCTTGGTGACCAGGTTGTAGACGTTGTCGGCCCAGTTCTGGATGGTCGTGTAGCGGATGTGGGCGCCCTTCATCGCGATGAGCTCGACGACCGCCGAGTGCAGCGCGTTCTCGGAGTAGGTCGGGGCGGTGCAGCCCTCGATATAGTGGATGCTCGAGCCCTCGTCGGCGAGGATCAAGGTCCGCTCGAACTGGCCGGCGCGGGCGGCGTTGATGCGGAAGTACGCCTGCAGCGGCAGCTCGACCTTCGCGCCCTTGGGGACGTAGATGAACGAGCCGCCGGACCAGACGGCCGAGTTGAGCGCCGCGAACTTGTTGTCCTCGATGGGGATGACGGTGGCGAAGTACTTCTTGACGAGCTCGGGGTGCTCGCGCAGCGCGGTGTCCATGTCGGTGAAGATGACGCCGAGCTTGTCGAGCTCCTTGGAGACCTGATGGTAGACGGCCTCGGACTCGTACTGGGCGGTGACGCCGGCGAGGAACTTGCGCTCGGCCTCGGGGATGCCCAGCTTCTCGAAGGTGTTCTTGATGTTCTCGGGGACGTCCTCCCAGTTCTTCTCCGTCTTCTCCGAGGGCTTCATGTAGTAGTAGATGGAGTCGAAGTCGATCTGGGAGAGGAGGTCGCAGTTGCCCCAGTTCGGCATGGGCTTCGAGATGAAGACGTCGTAGGCCTTCAGGCGGAAGTCGGTCATCCAGCCCGGCTCGCCCTTCATCGCCGAGATCTCGGCGACCAGCTCGCGGGTGAGCCCGGGACGCGACTTGAAGACGAGCTTCTCCGGGTCCGAGAAGCCGTACTTCTCGGTGTAGTTGCTCTTGAAGTCGAGCGACTTCTTGTCTTCGGCCATGGTCAGACCGCCCCGGCTTTCGCCGTCTCGCGCCCGAAGTAGCCGGTCCGCTCGAGCTCGAGGGCCAGCTCCGGCCCGCCGCTCTGGCCGATGTGCCCGTCCATCAGCACATGGACGAAGTGCGGCTTCACGTAGTCGAGCATCCGCTGGTAGTGGGTGATGACGAGGACGCCCGTCTCGGGGGTGGCGACGCGGTTGATGCCGTCGCAGACGACCCGCAGCGCGTCGATGTCGAGGCCGGAGTCCGTCTCGTCGAGGATGGCCAGGGAGGGGTTGAGGACGGCCAGCTGGAGGATTTCCAGCCGCTTCTTCTCGCCGCCCGAGAAGCCGTCGTTGACGTAGCGCGTCGCGAACTTCTCGTCCATCTGCAGCATCGCCATCTTCTCTTTGAGGAGCTTGCGGAAGGTCTTGACCGCCTGCTTTTCGTCCCCGAGCACCGCCTTGAGGGCGGTGCGCAGGAAGTTGGCCACCGTGACCCCGGGGATGGCGGTGGGGTACTGGAAGGCCAGGAACATGCCCTTGCGCGCCCGCTCGTGGGTGGGCATCCCGGTGACGTCGGTGCCGTTGAAGAGGATGCGGCCGGAGGTGACCTTATAGGCGGGGTGCCCCAGTAAAACGTTGGAAAACGTGCTCTTTCCCGAGCCGTTGGGGCCCATGATGGCGTGAATCTGGCCGCGGTCGATGGTCAGGTTCAGGCCCTTCAGGATGGGCTTGCCTTCGATTTCGGCGTGGAGGTCGACGACTTCGAGGAGATGGGGCATGGGTGGGCTCCGGAACGGCGCTGAGGCGTCTATATAGGAAGGATAGCATTCCTGACCGGAAAGGTCAAGATTGACCTGCAGGCGCCTTTCAGTAGGCGGTCCACACGGTCGAGGACGTGTCCGTGTGGGTGCAGTTGACCCAGAGCGTGCCGAAGTCGGGGTCGGTCGCTACGTTGTTGTACTGCCAGCCGCCGGAGTCGTTCGGGGCGGCGTTCGAGAGCCGGACCGCGTTGGAATCCGGGTGGTAGAAGGGGACCTCGATCTCAGGGAGGCGCTGCAGGTACTTGGTGCCCTGGGCCAGGTAGGACAGCGTCTCCGGATAGTACCCCTCGACGTCCGCGTTGTAGATGCGCAGCGCCGAGCGCACCGTGCCCAGGTTGCCCCGGGTCGCGCCCTCGTTGGCGCGCCGCAGGGTCTCGTTGTACTTGGTGATGGCGATGGCGGAGAGGATGCCGATGACGGCGACCACGATCATCAGTTCCATCAAGGTGAAGCCGCGGCGGTCTCTCACGGGCGGACTCTATCAAAAAACCAGGAACGCGGCCGACGCTATAAGTCCGGACACGCAGAAGACCAACGTCATGTAGCCGAGGATCTCCTTGAACTCGAGGCGGGCGACGGCCAAGAGCGGGATGCACCAGAAAGGCTGGATGGCGTCGGTGAGCATGTCCCCCCACGAGTAGGCCAGCACGACCTTGGACGCCGGGACGCCCAGGGCCTTGGCGGCCTCGAGGAGGTACGGGGCCTCGATGGCCCATTTGGACCCGCCCGAGGGGATGAAGTAGTTGAGCACCGCGGAATACCAGTAGACCACGAGCGGAAAGGTCCGGGGGCCGGCGGCGTGGATGAAGGCCCCGGCCAGGACCGTGTCGAGACCGGAGGCCTTGATGACCCCGAACATCCCCGCGTAGAGCGGGAACTGCAGCACGATGCCGTGCACGAGCCCGGCCGCCTTCTCGGCGGAGCGCCCGAAGGCCGCGGGGCTCTCGTGGAGCGCGACGGCCAGGGCCAAGAAGACCAGGTTCAGCTTCTCCAAGGTCAAAGTGAACGTGCCCGCGCGCCAGTCGACGAGCACGTAGCCCGCGCCGAGGAGCCCCATCGCCAGCGGGACCGCGCGGCCGTGCTCCCAGAACGCGAGCCAGGCGCCGCCGCCGTCGGCGCCGAGCGGGGCGGGCGGCGCCTCCTCGAGGCGCGCGCGCGCCTCCTCGGTGAGCGTGAAGGCGTCCTCCGCCCGCGCGGGATAGACGAACCACGCCAGCGCCGTCAGGCCGGCGACGACCGCGGCGGTCGCGAGCAGGTTCATCGGGGCGAAGACGGTCTCGGAGATGGGGATGACGCCGCCGACGGCGCCTTCCAGGAAGTTCTTGGGGGTCGCCATCAAGAGAGGCGCCGAACCGGACAGCCCCGCGTGCCAGACCGCCCCCATCCCGAAATAGGCGGTCGCCGTCAGCAGGCGGTAGTCGACGCCCGGGCGCCTCAGCGCGATGCGCCGCGCGAGGAAAGCGGCCGCCACGGCGCCCAGCCCCCAGTGCAGCCAGGCCGTGGCCATCGCGAAGAAGGCCGAGAAGGCCACCGCGCCGCGGTCGCTCTTGGGGACCCCGGCCAAGGCGTCGAGCGCCCGGCGCACGAGGGGCGCGTCGGCGATGACGGCCCCGGTCATCAGCACCAGGCACATGTGCATCGCGAAGGAGGCCAGCGACCACAGGCCGTCGCCCCAGGCCTTGACGACCGCGGCCGGGCCCGTCGGGGTGAGCGCCAGGGCCGCCGCGATGACGGCGAAGCTCAGCCAGACGGCGATGACGAAGGCGCTCGGGACCCAGCGCTCGGAGAGGCGGGTCAGCGCCAGCGCCGCGCGGCCGAGGGCGGCGGTCATTTCCCGAGCCAGCGGGTCTCGCCGCCGCGCAGGCGGAGGTTCGTCCAGCGCGCGGCGACGAAGAGGAAGTCGGAGAGGCGGTTGAGGTAGACGACCACGGAGGGGAAGCTCCCCAAGCCCACGACGGCACGCTCGGCGCGGCGGCAGACGGTGCGCGCCAGGTGGAGCTGCGCGCCCGCGGGGCAGCCGCCGGGCAGGATGAAGTGCTTGAGCTCGGGCAGCTCCGCCGTCATGCGGTCGATCTCCGCCTCGAGCCAGTCGGCGGCCCCGGCCGGGAAGGCGGCCGACTCCGGGGAGCCGGCGGGCGAGGACAGCGCCGCGCCCGCCTCGAAGAGCTGGGCTTGGACGCGCTCGAGGTCGAGGCGCATCTTCGCGAAGGCGCGGCGGCGCGGGATGAGGGCCAGCGCCGCGCCGAGGGCGGCGTTCGTCTCGTCGGCGTCGCCGTAGGCGGCGACCTGGGCGTCGGACTTCGGGACGCGCTTGCCGCCGCGCAGGCCGGTCTCGCCGCGGTCGCCGGTCTTGGTGTAAATCTTCATCGCGGGATGATAACAAACGCCGCGGGGGCAGGGGTCGGCGCGGCGGAGGTTAGGCCTGTCTCTTGGCGACAATTCTGACGGCAAGGATATCGCTGCCCAAGGTGGACAGCGGCTGGAGGGTCCGACCGTCCCCCAGCGGGTCCTTCATCAAGTAGTCCCGGCCGTCCCGCCCGACGAGCAGCACCCAATGCTGGAAGCCCGACCGAAGCAGCACTTTCACCAGGACGGGATTTCCGGCCGCGAGCGCCGTCTCTATGTCGCGGTTGGTCGGCCGGCTCGGCAGCAGGACTTGGACCCTGTCGGCGGTGACCCGCCTCAACGCGTCCCATTTGACCCAGCCCCGGCGCGTGAAGCCTTCGGACTCCGTCAGCCTGCGGTTGAGCGTCGTCGGGTCCATCGGGATTCCATGGTGGGCCAAGGCCATGCTCAGAGCGCACACGGTACATCCTACGTAGCGCAGCGGCTCGAACCCGCCGCCGAGACCCTCGCTCGCCCACCTCGGGTCGGTCTGAAGGTAGATTGGCTCGACCGCCAACGCCTTGCGCGGGACCGCCTCCACGGCCGAGGCGGGCAAGCGCACCTCGGTCCTCCGGCCCGGCAGGATCCACCACGCCGCGACGACCGCGGCCCCGAGGGCCCAGACGGCGGCGCGGAAGGCGAGTTTCTTCGCGCGTAGCTTCATTGCTTGCTGCGCCACTCCGGTTACGACGAGACGGAGGCGGATATTTCATGGAGGCTGAAGCCCGAGCATGATGGCCCAGCTCCCGCACATTCCGGCCTTGACCGGCCTCCGAACAACATCGGACGGCCGAATTTACGCGCCGCGGGCGCGTGGCTTCGAGGATTCCTCATACGAGAATCCTCGAAGCGGGAACCCTCTGCGAGGCAAGGTCGGGCTCTCGCTCCGCCGTTGACGACTCAACTATCCCTAGGGATAGTCGCCGGTCGCTCCGACATGGCTTGAGTTATCCACGACTGCCCCCGGGGGCAGCCCGACCGGACCTTCCCGGAGACGATTCGCCGTTCAGACGGCCCGTGCTACGACTTCGCCGGTGATGCGGGGGAGGTTCGAGAGTCGCGGCCGTCTGCGACTCTCGAACCCACGCGCCCGAAGCGCGTAAATCGCTCCGTCAGGCGGTATCGTGCGAATAGGTCTGGGAACTTGGACGCTCCAACGCCTGGACGGGCGCGCAAGACACTGTTATGCTAGGACCATGATTTCAGACATCGGCCGCAGCGTCGGGGACTTCTCCTTCTACAAGGAGGTCCCGAAGAAGACCGTCTGGGCCACCGTCGCCTATCTGACCCTGCTCGGCGGCCTCTTCTCCGTCGCCGTGACCGTCGCCGTCTATCAGAACGTGCGCCCGCGCGTCCTCTCGGCCGCCGAATGGGCCGCCGCGACGATGCCCGTCCTGACCTTGGCCGACGGCAAGCTCTCGAGCGCGGCGCCCGGCCCCACCGACGTCCGCCATCCCGACGTCCCGCAGGCGGGCCTGATGGTGGACACCCAGCGCACCGAGGCCGTGACGCCCGCCGAGATGACCCAGAAGAAGCTCATCGCGTACCTCACCGCCGACGCCGTCTACATCCTCACCGCCGACCGCCTCGAGACGTACCCGCTCGCCCAGACCAAGGGCAAGGAACAGCTCGTCGTCGACGGGGCCTTCTACCGCCAGATGGCGGCCCTCCTCATCAAGGTCCTCTACCCGATCTCGTTTCTGACCTCCTGGCTCACCTTCCTCATCTGGAAGCACGTCGCGGCGCTCGTCTACACCTTGGTCGGGATGCTCGTCAACGCGGTCACCGACGGCGGGCACGAGCCGGCGACGCTCTACCGGATGGCCGTGTACGCGCAGACGCCCGTCGTCATCCTGCAGACGGCGGCGCTCTTCTTGCCCAAGCCCATCCCGCTCTTCCCGGTGCTGGCCCTCCTGGTCGTGACGGCGTACCTGTGGCAGGCCATCCGCCACGCCGAGCCTCCGGCGGCGTGAAGCGCGTCGTAGGCGTGACCCTGCTGGCGGCGCTGGCCGTCGGCGGCTGGCAGGCCTGGAACTGGGTCGCGGGAGGCTTCCGCCTCTCGGGCACGGTGCTCGTCTCGAACCGGTTCCAGAAGCGCCTTGAGACCCCCAACATGGTCATGTTCGTGACCGCCGCGAACACCGGCGGCGTGCCCGTCGCGGTCAAGAAGTTCGTGAACCCGACCTTCCCGCTCGACTGGACGATGGCGCCCGAGGACATGATCCTGCCCGGGCGCGACTGGGACGGGACGCTGGACGTGAGGGTGACGGTCAACTCCCACGGGAAGGTCGGCGAGGTCCGCCCGGGCGACCTGCTGGGCGAGCACCGGCACCCCGTCCATTCCGGCGACCGTTCGGTCGACGTCGTCATCGACGCCGAGGCCCCCTGAGCGACACCCGCCGCGCCGCCGGCTGGGCGGCGCTCCTCGCCGCCGGGCTCGCGGCCGCGGGCCTGACCGCCGCCCTCTATCCGCTGCGCGTCCACGACGCCGTCAACGACGTTCAGCTGCGCTGGTCCGGCGTGCGCCGCGTGCGCTCGGGCGCGATTTCGGGCCGGCTGCGCGACACCTGCCGGCCCGGGGCGCCCTGCCGCTGCGCCGTGCTCGTGCACGGATTGGGCGACACGTCTGCCACCTGGCGGCGCGTCCTCTCGGGCGAAGCCTCTTCCCCGGTCCCCTCCGGCTGGCGCCTGTTCGCGCCCGACATGCCGGGGACCTCGCCCTCTCCTCGCCCCGGCCGCGGCGGCTACACCCAACCCGCTCAGGCCCTAGCCCTGCGCGCGGCCCTCGAACCGCTCTGCCCCACGTGGACCGTCGTCGGCAACAGCCTGGGCGGCTGGAGCTCTTCGTGGCTGGCCCTTCAGTGGCCCGAAGGCGTCGAGCGCCTCATCCTCCTCTCCCCCGCCGGCCTCAAGGACCCGAGCGGCGCCTCCGAGAGCACCGCGCGGACCCTGGCCGACCCCGGCGTCGCCGTCCTCAAGGAGTTCAACAGGCGCGTCACGCACGTCGAGCGGAAGGTCCCTGACCGC
>SCTT01000528.1 GCA_004322435.1 bacterium | reverse complement strand
CCGATCTGAGGTCCGCCAGGAAGCGGTCGAAGTCGAGGGACTCCATCAGGCCCGCGGCGAACTGGTCCTTCGGGACCTGCGCCAGCAGGCGCACGAGCTGCGCCCCCTGGTTGTCCTTGCGCAGCTCGAGCAGCTCGCGGCGGAGCAGCTGAAAGCGGCGGTGGGCCTCTTCGACGCTCCGGGACGACGACGCGGCCTTCGCGGAGGCGCTGCTCGAGGCCGGGAAAGCCCGCACGCTCAGGCTCGTCCTGCTGGGAGCCGGCGGGACGGCCCTCCTCGCCGTCCTCGCGTTCGTGCTCTGGCCGCCGCGGCGCAAGGCCGTCCTGCTGCCCCATAAGCCCGACGTCCCGAGGCTTCAGTGACCCCCGAGGAGGAAGGCGAGCACGTCGGCGGCGGCGGCTTCCGGGTCGCGGGGGCGCGGGCGCTCGAGGTGCTCCGCTCGGCGCAGCTCGGCGAGGGGTTCTGGCGGCCCCTGCTCTGGCTGCGGGTGGCGGCGGCCTTGGGGGCCCGGCGCTGCGAGGTCACGGCGCGCCAATCCAGCCTCTCCTTCGTCTTCGACGGCCGCCCGCTGAGCCGGACCCTCCTGAACGAGCCGCTAGCCGTCTTCGACGCCGCCCGCGCCCCGGCCGAGGCCCGCTGGCTGGCCTATGCCCTCGTCCACTCCGCGGTCCCGGGGGCCGTCGTGACCATCACCTCCGGCCATGGCTCCGACCGGCGCGCGCGCCGGTTCGACCACCAGGGACAGGGGACCAACCTGCCGGCCGCCGCGGGAGCGGACACCGACGTCCTCGTGGACTGGCCCACCGTCGCTCCGTACGGCGACGGGCCCTGGAACTGGGTCCTGTCCGGGAAGGCCGCCGCCCCCCTCCTCGCAGGCGCCGAAGCCGTCCCCTTCGAGCTCAAGACCCCGTCGGGCCCCGTCACCCCTTGGGAGAAGCGCAAAGAGCCCGAGGCCGTCGTGGTCCGCGACGGCGAGCGCCGGATCCGCATCGTCCTCGGCGGCGGGCGGCGGCTGGGGTTCCACCATCTCGGCGTGCGCGTCGGCGGGACGCCCTTGGACGACCTGGCGCTGCCCGTCTCCATCGACGTGGACGACCCCGGCTTGACGCTCGACGCGTCGCTCGGCGCCGTCGTCGAGGACCACGCCTACCACCGGTGCGTCGCCGCCGGGCGCGACGCGGCGGTCCGGCACGGCCTCGCGCGCCTCGAGCGCCACGCCAAAGCCATGCGGCTGTGCGCGAACCTGCTCTGCGCGCGTCCCGGGCTCCGGAGGCATTGGAAGGCGGCGCTGGCCGCTCCGGAACGCGTGGACCGGAGGCTCCCCTGGGTGGCGCGCGCGCTCGGCGCCCTCACCGGGCGCCGCGTCCCCGCCAGCGACGCGCTCCGCGTGGCGCGGACCGCCCAGTTCACCGCCTTCTTGAGGGACGCCGCGACGGAACACCTGCGCGGGCGGGCCTTCGACGCGCGGCTGCCGCTGGGCTTGGCCCTGTGGGAGACGCCGCTGCTCTTCTCGGCCACGGGGCGGCCGTTGAGCCTGGCGGAGCTCGACTTAGACGAGAGGCCGGCCGCGCTCTGGGAGAAGCCCGCCCCGGCCCCGGCGGGGATCGGGGCGATGATGGTCTGGGCGCTCTCGTCGGAAGACGCCGCCTTCGCCGCGGCCTTCCCCCGCCGCAAGGCCCGCATGGGGTAGAATTGCCCATGGACGAAGACCCCATCGAGCCCGAAGTCGTCGGCCGCGAGGCCCCCCGGACGCAGACCTGGAGCTTCACCTCTTTCGCCGCGCCCTGGGCGCTCTTCGGCGTGGTCGGCGCGCTGGGCGCGCTCGGGGTCGGGGCGGTCCTGCTCTTCTCCGTCGGCTGGCTCTTCGTCGTCGCCTGGGTGTACCGCTGGCTGTGGGCGCACGCCTTCTCGCCCGACGTGACGCGCCTCGTCTACGGCGCGGACGCGATGAGCTACGGGAAGGCGCTGGCCTCCACCGTGCTGTTTCTGCTGGTCGGCTGGCTGATTTCCCCGAAAAAGTCCTGAATTAGCGCTTCGCCAAAAGCCCGGCGGACTCCAGCGCGACCTTGCGGCTCTCGAAGGCCGCGAGGACGTCGGCCTCCGACTTGGCGCTCCCCACGCCCGAGCCCAGGAAGGTATAGCGGACGCCCGATTCGACGCCGCCGGAGGTCCCGCTCGGGTTGATGCCGAGCTGGACGGCCAGGGCCATCGAGCCCTCGCCGAAACGGTTGCGCGGGCCGCGGTCGCCGACGATGGCCAACGCGGTGCGGCCGCCGTACTCCACCACGACGAACTCGCCGTTCTTGGCGGCGGAGTACCCGATCGGGATGACCACGTAGGGCACGCGCGTCGGGTCGAGCGAGCGGCCGTTCGAGTAGCGCACCGAGGTCTGCGACTGGCGATAAGGGTCGCGGCGGGCCATCGCGGCCAGCTTGGGGTCGGCGTTCGAAAGGTCGCCGTCGGTGTCGATGGTCATGCCGGCGGTACGGGTGTGCGTCCCGCCGCCCTTGAAGGCGCCGACGGCCGCGTCGACCAAGGGGGACCCGGGAGACGGGGGCGCGCCGTACGGACGGTTGTAGGAAGCGGGCATCGGCGCGCGGGGCCGGGTGTCCGGCGCGGAGCGCGGCAAGGGCACCGAGGCCACGGGCACGGCCGAGGCTCCGGACGCTCCCTTCCCGGCCTTGCTCGCGTCGAAGAAATTTCCGGCCATGCCGGCGTCGCCGGGAGACTTCTGGAGCTGACCCGGGATGGGCTCCACCGCGCGGCGGGCGACCTCCTTCATGCCGCCCTTCTCGGGGTCCATGAACGAGACCCGGCCCGGAAAGCGCTTCTCGAGGGCGGCCAGGCGGCGGCGGCAATCGGCCTCGCCCGCGGCTCCAGGGCGGCGGCGCCAGCCCAACGTGGCCCCCTCTCCGTCCTTCTTCACCTCGGCGGTCCCGCGCAGCATGGAATCGGCCACCTGATGGTCCTCGGAGCGGCCCTCGCTCTTGCGGGTCTTCTCGCGGTCCTCGGCCCCCTCGCCGGCGTCGGCGGCCAGGCGCACGTTGACCTCCTTGCCGGAGCAGGCCTTGGCCACCGCGTCCATCTCGAAGGCGCCGGCTCCGGATGAGAGCAGGAGGGCGGCCACGGTCAGGACCGGCTGGAGGTTGCGGTGTTTCATGCCCTCAGGATGGCTCCCAAGGGACCCAGGGACAACCCGCCGAAGGCCTAGAAGGACCTAGGCCCTTTGGCCCCGAGAGGGGGCGGGCCGCCGCGCGGCGGCGCGGTCCAGCACCCATTGGGCCGCGAGGCCGAAGGCGAGCGTCCACGCGAGATTCCCGGAGACTGCGCCGATGAGCCCCATCGCCAGCGCGAGCGGGAGGCGCTCCTCGAGGCCTCTGACGAGCAGGACGTGACAGACCCCGGGATAGACGAGCATGGCGCCCAGCAGCCAGGACGGAATCATGCCGATGAACCGGTACGCATGGTCGGGCAGAGCCGCCCCCAGCGCGATGAGGAGGAGGCCCATCGCGAGCGTCGCGCCGGCGCTGCGCGCTCCGAAGCCGTAGTGCGCGGTCATGCCGCCCGAGCCATGGCAGACCGGCAAGCCCCCGGCGGCTCCGATCAGCAGATTCGAGATCCCCAACGACAACGCGAGGTTCCTGGGCGTCGCGCGGCGGGCGCCGGCGCCGAAATAGTCGCGCGCGACGTCGGAAACGGCGTAGACGGCGTTTCCGAGCGTCAACGGCAGCTGCGGGATGACAAGCAGGAGCAGCGCGGTCTTCAGGTCCGCCGCCGACGGCAGGGAGAACGCATTCGGGGCGGCGCCCGCCGCCGGAACCGCGTGGCGGGAGAAGACCAGCCTTAGCCCGCTCAGGACCAGGATGAGGCCGACGCCGCATTGGATGCCCTTGACGATGGGCCGGGTGAACCAGCGCCCGAGCCAGTCGACCCGTCCGGCGACGGCGAGCAGCGAAAGGACGGCGCCGATCCACAGGCCCGCGGCCGCCAACGTCGACGCCGGAAGCCGTCCCGCGATGGCGATCGCGGCCATCGCCTTCAGCGGCTGGACGGGCATCGGCAGCCGGAAGAAGAGGGCGGCGCCGGCATAGACGGCGCCGAAGAGGACCAGCGTCCGTCCGGGAGGCAGCCCGCAAACGGCGACCAAGCCGAGATAGACGGGCGCGAAAGTGCCGATGTCGCCGAAGGCCCCGGTCAATTCATTGAGGCCGAACCGGATCGGCGGCAATGGCTGAGCTTCTGGCTGGGGTTGCATGGCCTGGCCGTTGGTAGAGTAATATAAATCATGTCTCAGGCCGCCCTGTTCCTCTGCCTCCTCGCCGCTCCCGCGTCCGCCCGGGCGCCCCAGCTCTGGCTGACCGAGCTCGACAGGTCCGTCCTCTTCTCCCCCCAGACGACCCCGGGAGCCCCCGCCTCCTCGGCGACGCTCATCTCCGTCGAAGCCGCCAAGACCTACCAGTCGATGGAAGGCTTCGGTTTCACGCTCACCGGCGGCAGCGCGATGCTGCTGCACAAGATGTCGGCGGCGAAGCGCGCCGCCCTCCTCAAGGAGCTCTTCTCCCCCTCAGACGGCATCGGCGTCAGCTATCTGCGCCTGAGCGTGGGCGCCTCGGACTTAGACGAGCGCGTCTTCAGCTACGACGACCTGCCCGCCGGCGGGTCCGACCCCGGCCTCGCGAAATTCTCTTTGGCCCCCGACCGGGAACATCTCCTGCCCATGCTCAAGGAGATCCTCGCCGTCGCGCCAAGCCTGCGCATCTTGGGCTCCCCCTGGTCGGCCCCCGCCTGGATGAAGGACAACGGGAGCCCCATCGCGGGCAAGCTGCGCCCGGACGCGTATCCGGCTTACGCCGCGTATCTCGTGCGCTACGTGGTCGACATGGCCAAGGAGGGCGTGCGCGTGGACGCCCTGACCATCCAGAACGAGCCGCTCAACCCCAAGAACAACCCGAGCATGGTCATGGAGGCCAAGGAGCAGGCGGCCTTCATCCGCGACCACCTGGGGCCGGCGCTGGCGGCGGCCAAGCTCAAGACCAAGATCCTGCTCTACGACCACAACGCCGACCGCATCGACTACCCCCTCGAGGTGCTGGCCGACACCGCCGCGGCGCGCTACGTCGCGGGCTCGGCCTTCCATCTCTACGGGGGCGTCATCGAAGACCTGTCGAAGGTGCACGACGCGCACCCCGACAAGGACCTCTACTTCACCGAGCAGTGGGTGGGCGCGCCGGGGAACTTCGCCGGCGAGCTGTCCTGGCACGTCGACAACCTCGTGGTCGGCGCGCCGCGCAACTGGTGCAAGACGGTGCTCGAGTGGAACTTGGCCGCCGACCCCAAGCAGGAGCCGCATACGGACCAGGGCGGCTGCGTCGGATGCCTCGGCGCGGTGACGCTCGACGGCGACGCCGTCGAGCGCAATCCGGCGTTTTACATCATCGCCCACGCCAGCAAGTTCGTGCGCCCCGGCTCGGTGCGCGTCGCCTCGGAGGCGCCGGAGGGGCTGCCGAACGTCGCCTTCCGCACGCCCGACGGGAAGTTCGTGCTGGTGACACGCAACGCGGGCGCGGCCCCGCGGGACGTCGCCGTCCGGCAGGGCGAGCGCTCGTTCGGCGCCCGGCTCAACGCCGGCGCGGTCGCCACCTTCGTCTGGTAGGGTTACCCCCCGCACCTTGCCGGATTCCGACTCCCGGCGTTATCCTATGGGCGGGACATGGAACAGCGCCGACCCAACCAGCCCGACCTGAGACGGACGGGGCTCCATCCGGACTTCTGGCAGCCCGTGGCCCTCTCGAAGGCCGTCAAGAAGGGCAAGACCTTGGGGGTGACCTTCGCCGGAGACCCCATCGTGCTCGCCCGGACCGAGAGCGGGACCGTATTCGCCTTGGAGGACCGCTGCGCCCATCGCCAGGTCCCTTTGCGCCTCGGAACGGTGTGCGGCGAGCGGCTCCAATGCGGCTACCACGGCTGGACGTTCGACCAGTCCGGCCGCTGCGTGAGCGTCCCCAGCCTGGGCAAGGACCGGGGCGCACCCAAAGGGGTCCGCGCCTATCCCTGCCGCGAGGCCTACGGCCTGGTCTTCGTGTTCCCCGGGGACCCCGCGCGGGCGGCTCAGGCCGCCTTCCCCTCCGTCCCCGCCCAGGCCGACCCCGCCTACAAGACGCGCACCCTGTCCCGGCGCATCCGCTGCCACTACTCCTTCATGCACGAGAACCTGATGGACATGAACCATCAGTTCCTGCACCGGACGTTGATGGGCGGCATCCGGCCCGTCCTGCTCGGCCGCGAGCGCGGCCCGGACTGGGTGCAGGCCGTCTACACGTTCTCGCGCACGAGCGGCCGCCAGTCCCTGGGCGAGCTGTTCATGGTCGGCGAGACGCTGACGAAGGCCGCCGGCGGCGGCGACGACGTGATGGTCATCCGGACCCAGTATCCCTACCAGACCCTGACCTTCAAAAACGCCGGCTCGGACAAGCCGGCGCTCGATCTATGGCTGGCGTACGTCCCGGTGGACGCGGAGCAGCGGGTCAACCACAGCTACGGGCTGATGATGATCCGCAAGCCCCCCGTCCCCGGGCTCATCCACCTCTTCTGGCCCTTCATTTGCTGGTTCACCGACGGCATCTTCGCCCAGGACCAGGCCATCGTCGAGGAAGAGCAGAAGGCCCACGACGCCCAGGGCGGGGATTGGAACCAGGAGGTCTTCCCCGTCATCAACGACCTTCGCGAGGTCCTCGCGAAGAACGGGGTGCCTATCGCAGCGCCTCCTCCTTGAGCATCGAGCGCAGCTGCTCGCGCAACTCCGGCGTCGGCTGGTGCCCGTGCGACGCCACCGCGTGAGGGACGGCCAGAGCCAGGACCTCTTCCTCGGTCCCTGAGATCGTCACCGAACACTTCGACCCCGGGAAGGTCCGGCAGTCGATCACGACCCTGCGTTGGGAAGCCATAGCCACCCCCAGAACGTCTTCTCCTAGTTTAGGGCCGGACGTTCGGGGGCGTCAACGCGGAGCGTGTCACGGATGTCACGGCGGAGGCCAGCGCCGCCCCGACGGCGTCGATGAGGACGTCGCGGGCCTCGCCGCTGCGGAACGGGACGAAAGTCTGGTGGTACTCGTCGGTGGCCGCATAGGCGACGCAGAACAGGAACGCCCAGGCGCCGGGGAAGACGGGCGGGACTTTCCCGCCGGCGAACGCGCGGCGGGCAAGCAGGAAGAGGATGGCGTACTCGGTCAGATGAGCGGACTTGCGCATGAGCCAGTCCGACCACAGCGGGCTCGGCACGGGCGAGCCAACCATGCATGACCCCGCGAAGATGACCGCGCACCAGACGACGACCGGCGCCCAGGGGGAGACCCTCACGAGGAGAGTCTACACCCCCGGAGGCTCAGGCGTACGTCTTATAGACCGGCTTGTACATCTTCTCTTTGACCGCGGCCAGCACGTCCTTGGACTTGGGCTCGGTCGCGAGGTTCCGCTTGTACGCGACCTCGACCGTCGCCGCGGCGATGTGCGCGCTGCACTCCACGATGCGGGTCAAGGACGGGTACAGGCAGCCCGTGTCGAGGTCCGCCTGGGTGACGAGCCCCGCCAGCACCCGCGCCGCCTCCGAGAACATCTCGGGGGTCACGCGCTTGGCGCCGCATACGACCGCGCCCATGCCGACGCCGGGGAAGATGTAGGCGTTGTTCCCCTGCCCCGAGATGTAGGTCTTGCCCTTGTAGACGACCGGCCCGAACGGGCTGCCGGAGGCGAAGAGCGCCCGCCCGTCGGAACCGGTCATCGCCTGCTCCGCCGTGCACTCGGCCTTCGACGTCGGGTTCGACAGCGCGAAGATGACCGGCCGCTTGTTGAACCGGCTCATGTCCCCGATGATCTCCGGCGTGAACTGCTGGGCCTGGCCCGACACGCCGATGAGGGCGGTGGGCTTCAAGGCCTTGACCGCCTCGCCGAGCGAACCGATGGGCGCGTGCACGTGGGCGTAGGGCTTCTTGTGGTCCTGCAGGTCCTTGCGGGTGGACTCGACAAGAGCTTTCGAGTCGACGAACCAGCACTTCTTCATCGCCTCCTCGCGCGAGGTCCCCTCAGCCATCATCGCGGTGACCACCAGGTCGCCGATGCCGATGGCGGCCTCGCCGGCCCCGTGGAACAGGATGCGCTCATCGGAGAGCTTGGTGCCCCGCACGCGGCAGGCCGAGAAGAGCCCCGCCAAGGTGACGGCCGCGGTGCCCTGGATGTCGTCGTTGAAGCAGGAGACCGCGTCGCGGTATCTCTCGAGCAGGCGGAACGCGTTGTGGTTGGCGAAGTCCTCGAACTGGATGAGGGCCTTCGGGAACACCTTCTGGACCGCGGCGACGAACTCGGCGACCAGCTCGTCGTACTCGGCGCCGGTCACGCGCGGCTCGCGCACGCCCAGATACAGCGGGTCGTTTAAGAGCGTCTCGTTGTTGGTGCCCACGTCCAAGGTCACCGGCAAGGTCTGTTCGGGCGGGACGCCGCCGCAGGCGGTGTACAGCGCGAGCTTGCCGACCGGGATGCCCATGCCGCTGGCGCCGAGGTCGCCCAGGCCGAGGATGCGCTCGCCGTCGGTGACCACGATGACGCGGACGTCCTTGTTGGCCCAGTTGCGCAGGACCCGCTCCATCAGGCCCTTCTCGCGCTTGGTGATGAAGATGCCGCGCGAGCGGCGGAAGATGTGCGCGTAGAGCTGGCAGCCCTTGCCCACGGTGGGCGTGTAGATGATGGGCATCAGCTCTTCGATGTTGTCGGTGACAACCCGGTAGTAAAGGGTCTCGTTGCGGTCCATCAAGGAGAGCATGTCGATGTACTTCTCGAGGTCGGTGGCGCGGGCGCGGACGTTCTTCAAGGCGCGCGCGGCCTGCTGCTCCATCGTGGAGACGTGGGGCGGCAGGAGGCCCAGGATCCCCAGAGAGATGCGCTCCTCGCGGGTGAAAGCGGTGCCCTTATTGAGGAGAGGGTCGTGGAGCAGGTCGGCTCCGGACTTCACGGGGGCGGGGGCGACGGCGCGGACGGCGGTTTCAAGGGCCATGGGGGGTACCTCCAATAGGATAACCGCTGACAAGCAACGGTTTTGCCGGGACTTTAAACCGTCATTACGTCAATAATACTTGACAAAGTTTTGATTAGCCTCTATCCTATCCCTAGATGGAAAGGAACGCGCTGCTCCTCCTCATGCTCGTTCGCGGGCTAAGTCAGAGCGATTTGGCGCGCCTTGCCGGCGTCTCCCGCCAAGCGGTGTCCCTCTGGTTCAGGGAGGACGGTTCCGCCGACATGCGCGTCTCGCATCTCTTGAGCCTTTGCCGCGGTCTGGGGCTGGGCGTCGACGCCGTCGTCGCGCCTCTTCCTGAGCCGCCGCCGGACACGGAGCGCGCCATGCGCGTCGAATACCTGTGGGACGGCCTGTATCCCGACCTCCCGGCCTTCGGCGCCGCGCTCGCCCGGGAGGACGACAAGGCTCTGGCCCGTCTGGTCCAGGCCGACGGCCTCTACCGCGCCGCCGCCGCGGTGGGCGGGGCCGTCTGGGAGCGCTTCCCGGCCTACAAGCGGCACATCAAGCCCCAGCGGCGCGAGGGGCTGGAGCGGATATGGGACCTAGAGAACAGCCCAGCCTAGAGTTGGCCGAGAAAGTCCTGCCGACGCCGCTCCTCAAGGCGCTGCGGCGCCTGTTCGCCCAACGTTTGGACGGCTGCATGCTGGTGGGCGGGACGGCTCTGGCGGGATTCTACGCCGGCCACCGCCGCTCGGACGACCTGGACCTGTTCACCGCGGGCGGGACGAGCCAGACCGCCGCCGTCTTGGCGGTGCGGGGGCTCGAGGGGATGGGGGCCCGGATCGAAGTGCGCCAAAATTCCGGCTCGTACTTCCGGGCGCTGTGCGCTCTGGAAGGACACGATTTCACGGTGGACGTCTCGGCGGCGCCCGCGGCCTTCCGAGCGGGGCGCTCCGTCACGTTGGAGGGCGGCCTGGCGGTGGCCGATCTGGACCTGCTCCTCGTCTTGAAGGCGGCCGCGCTGCTCAGCCGCGCCTCCGAGAAAGACCTCTACGACCTGCGCTGGATCCTGGCCCGCCGGCCCAAGATGACGATCGCGGGCCTCCTCGCTTCGGCCGCGGTCTTCGACGCGGGGGCCGACGCCGAGAACCTGCTCATCAGCCTGACGGGGACCGAGCTCGACGAGGAGAGCTGCGGCTTTGGGCTCAAGGGAGCCTCGAAGGAGAGAATATTCCTCGAGGTCTGTGACTTTAAAGCCGGCCTGGTGCGCGGCCTGCGTGCGCTGGCTAAGAAAGGGCCGCCTTCACCGATCGCCGACCTCGTGAAGAGGGCCCGGCGCCTGAAGGGCGACGCTTAGGCCGATCCTCGTCAGCGCCAAGGCGACCGGGGCTGCTCCGGCACCTTGTCGCGCCCTTCCGCGCGCGCTTTCTTCCAGTCGCGCCAGATGGCGGCGGGCGCCCAACCGGTCAGGGTCGCCAGCTCCTGGACGGCCTTCTCTTCCCGCTCGGGCAGCGTTTTCTCCTTATAAACCTTGGCTTCCTCACAGGTCCCCGTCCCCTCCCAACGATGCTGGAGCACGTAGCGCCCCTGGAAGTTGCGGCGGTCGGTCGTCTCCTGGAACACGAGGTCCTCGGGCCAGGTGTCCCGCTCGTAGCGCACGTGCAGCCGCGTGACCCGCGCCTCGAGGGAGCCGCCTCTGCGCGGACGGTTCGGCAGGAAGATCTTGTTCGTCCCCTGGACCGTCCCGTCCGGGGTGTCGGGGAACCAGAAGACGCCCAGCTTTTCCAACTGCTCGCGGGTCGGGGGCTCCGAAGCGCAGGGGTCGCACCAGTTGAGGTCCCAGGTGTACTCGGTCATGACCGAGCGGCCGTCATGCTTCTTCCAGGCAGTCTCGAAGATGGCCGGATAGATCTTCGCGAAGTCGCCGCGCGCGTAGGTGGGGAGGGTGCGGTCCGAGGGCACGTCCACCGTGCGGTAGTTCGTGGACTCGACCCGCCCCTCCTTCGTGATGGCGTAGACGAGCAGGTCCTGCGGGCCGTCGGCGTTGAGCATCCCCAGGCGCAGCGGCAGCATGAAGCGCGCGTCCTTGAAGCCGAACTGGAGCGGCCGCAGCTTCGCGAAGCCCAGGTTCGTCTGCTCCTTGAGGTTGACCTTCGCGACGAAGAACTTGTGCTTGAGCTTGATGTAGGGGGCCAGCGCCTTGGAAGCGCCCTTGGGCAGCTTGTAGCCGTTCTCGGTCAGCCAGGTCTCGAGGCCGTCCGACTCCTTGGCTCCCAAGACCAAGATGTCGTACTCGCCGGCGGTGAACTTCTCCTCGATGGTGACGCCCAGGGCCTTCGCGCGGGCGGCGACGGATTCCTCCGACTGGGCAGCGCCGCGCACGGCGGCGACCCCGGCCTTCTGCAGATAATAGTCGTGGCGGCGCGGGTTGCAGGGGTCCTCGTCGAAGTATTCGACCAGGCGCGGCGCGGAATACGCGTCCAAGGCCGTGATGAGCTCGGGCTCGATGACGTGGACGTCCTTCTTCGTCAGCACGACGGGCACCGGCACCACCAGCGCGAACTCCTGGGGGTCGCCCTTGTAGTCGTTGGCCATCGTGATGACCGTCTGGTCGCCGTGGCGCACGAGGACGACCTGGGAGGCCTTGTTAAACAGCGCCGCGTCCGCCTTCGCCACGTAGAAGCCGCAGAAGGCGTGTCCGGCCTCAGGCCGGAGAAGGAACGCCGCCGCCAGCAGGAGCAGGTGTCTTTTCATCGATGTCCCCCGGGACCCAGCGGTGCGGCTCGCCCGGCCACAGGCGGTCCCAGAGGGCCGTGGTGGGCGTCAGAAGGAAGAGCGCGTAGAACAGGCCGTTTTGCCGGTAGAGCCCGAACTGCCAGGCGAAGGCGGCCAAAGCCGTCAGGCCGGCGACGGCGATGCGGCCGCGGCGGGAATCCGGGATGGTGCGCGGGTCGGAGATCATGAAGAACGTGAAGAGGATCAGCGACGCGTCGTCCAAGCGGTGGCCGAGGACGGCCCAGCGCTGGCCGAGCCACAGGATGCGCAGCGCGCACAGGCCCAAAAACGACGCCAGGAAGGCCAGGCTCACGTCGGCCGTACGCGCTCGCAGCGCGATGACCGCCCCCAAGAGGATGACCCACCCCGCCGACGAGAGCTCGTGGCCCCATTGCGCGGGAGAAACCCAGGCCCGGCCGGTGACGAGGAGGGCGAAGACGACCCCGAGGTTGGCCGGGTTGAACAGGTGCTTGCCCCGGACCCGGACGAGGAACTTCCCGGCGATGCCGACGAAGGCGGCGAGAGGATGGACCCAGAGCGTGTCCGTGCGGACCAACAGCGACAATCCCAGACCGGTCACGGCCGCGCTCAGGAAGCCGACCTCGGGGAGCTTCAGCGCCTTCAAGAAAAAAGCCTGCGTCAGCAGGGCCGAGCCGACGCACAGGAAAGCCTGGAGCGGCTCGAGACGGAACTCGAGGCCCAGCAGGCCCAGGGCCAGGAAGGACGACAGGAAGGCGATCTGGAAGACGCGGGGGTCCCGCACTAGACCTTGAGGACTTTCCGGCGCTCGGTCCACTCGCCGGGCGCCCACGTCTCGTTGGCGTGGAGGAGCAAGGTCGCGTCGGTCTGGGCGCGCGCGATGAAGTCCCGGACCTCGTCGGAGCGCCAGGCCTCCTTGTAGAGCTCCCACGCCTCGAGCAAGGTGTGCTTGCGCAAATCGCCGGGTGCGAAGGGGAGCGCGTTTAAGAGCTTCGCGCGCCCGTTGGGGACGACCAGCATCATCGCCTGCGGACTGTCGAGGCGCGTGCGCATCTCGGTGAGGATGTCCCAGGGGTAGATGGAGAGCTTGACCGGCTCGCCCAGGCGCGCGGCCTCGGCCTTGAGCGCCCGCTCCGTGCGCGACCACTCCGAGTCCGAGAGCGCCAGGTGGTTGTAGGCCATCGCCGCGCGGCCCAGCCGCATCATCGGCCCGGTGACGAAGGTGCGGCAGCCCAGGTCGTTGGCGAGGCGGTAGGCGTCCACCGCCTCTTTGACGTTGAGCTTGTTCGGGACGAAGACGAACTCGGGCTTGAGTCCCCGGCGCACGAGGCGGCTGATGGAGGCGATGGCGCCGGTGAAGTCGCCGCCGGGGCGGACGGTCTCGTGGACCTTCCGGGTGGCCCCGTCCACGGAGATCTGGATGCACTGGGCCTTCCACTCGGCCAGCAGGTCGGCTTCCTTCTCGCCGATGGGCAGGCCGTTGGTCTCGAGCTTGAGCTCGACGCCGCCCTCGACGAGTACGCGAAGGACTTCCCAAATGTGTTTGACACCCAACGGCTCGCCGCCGCCGAAGGCGGCGTAAGGAATGCCCGCGGCGACCGCGTCGCGGGCGAGCTTGAGCGACTCTTCCCGCGTGAGCTCGTCTTTCCACGCCTTGTCCGGGCCCGACTCCTCGCAGCAATGAAGGCAGCGGGCCTGGCAGCGGTTGGTGACCTGCCACGCAAGGAAGAGGGGGGCCGAGTAGTCTCCTACCGCGGCCCCCCTCTCCGTACTCACGTGAACCGAATGTACGGCTGAGCCATCACGCGCTGGGAGACTTCTTCAATGCACGGCTTCTCCCAGACGGGCTTCTCAGCGACATTCGATGCGGTCTTCTTGTCCATTGCTTCTCCTGGTGTACTACCGCATTCCGACCGGGGGGTCCCCCCGTTCAGATTCCGGCGGCCTCCGTTTCGAGAGGACGCCATCGATTGGCTTCCGGCAGCCGCGAGGGCTCCGTGAGGAGCCGGGCGGCGGCTTCGCGCACCTTGGGGTGGCGCCACGCGGCGCGGTAGTCGTCCCAAGCCTGGGCCAAGGTCCGTCGGCGCAGGTCGGCGCACGTGTAGGGGAGAGGGGCCGCGACCTTCACCATCCCGTCCGGCAGCACCAAGAGCGTCGCCGGGGGGTGGGAGAGGCCTTCGCGGAGCCCTTCCTCTAGCGTGAATGGAATATAGCAGAAGTCCATTTTCTTGTCATGGGCGGCCGAAAGCCCGTCGAGCGTCCGGCGAAAGGCCGCGTACTGTTCGGCGGAGGGCTCCAAACGGTCCCAGAGCTTCGCCGCCGTCCCGAGACGCATGAGAGCCCCGGTGTTGAACCGGAAGGCGCCCAGCTCCAGCCCGCGGCGGGCGACGGCCTCCGCCTCATGGATGTTCACCGTGGTCGGGGCGAAGGTGACCTCGAGCGGCAGGCCCGCTTGGGCGACGGCGCGGCAGGCGGCGTGGGCCTTCGCGAGGTCGCCGCCCGGGCGCTGCTTGGCGTAGACGGCCTGCGTGTCGCCGTCGAGGGAGATCTGGACCGACCGGATGGGGAGCTTCGCGAGCCGGGCCGCCGCGGCGGCGTCCAGCAGCTGGCCGTTCGACTCGATCTTGAGCTCCACGCCGCCTTTCCCGAGGACCTCGGCGACGTCCCAGAACCAGGACACGATGAGGGGTTCCCCCCCGCACAGCATCGCGTAGGGAACCTGGGCCTCGACGATCTGCCGCGCCAGCGTGAGCGCCTCCTCGCGGCAGAGCTCGTCGGGGGCGGGACGCCCGGGGGCCGAGTCCGTGCAGCAGTGCACGCAGGCGAGGTTGCAGTCCCGCGTCAGCTGCCAGGAGACGAAGAGGGGCGCGCTTAAGTCCATCGGCTCACCAGCAGGGCCAAAGTGAACAACGACGTCCCCGCGATGTAGCCCACGACGATGAAGCGCACGGCGCCGATGAAGTCGCGCGGCGTGTCGTAGGTGACGAAGGCCTCGCGGCCGGACAGAAAGAGGAGCGGGGCCGCGAGCAGCGTCACCAAGGTCGCGGGCGGGAACACGCCGAGCGCGACGCCGAGGACGGGAGCGAGGAGCCCCAGCGCGGCGAGGAACAGGTAGACCTTCACCCCGTTGAGCCGGCCGACGCGCACGACGATGTTGCGCTTGCCCACCAGCCGGTCCTGGTGGAAGTCCGGGATGGCGTTGACCACGGCCAGGGCCATGATGAGGAAGCCCGGCACGCACGAGGCCAGGAGCGCCCCCCAAGAGAACCGGCCGGTCTGCAGGTGCAGGCTGCCCAAGGTCATCCACGGCCCGTAGGAGAGGCCGATCATCGTCTCGCCCAGGCCGCGATAGACCCAGCGGATGGGCGGCCCGACGTAGAAGACCGCGGCCATGCCGCCCAGGAGCGTGTAGAGCACGATGGGCCAGCCGCCGGCGACCGCCAAGTAGAGGCCCACCGAGGCCGCCGCCGCGAAGGCCGCGATGCCGGCCCAGAGCACCCAGTCGGGGATGGGGTCCTCGTCTTCGGGGTTGAAGACGCGGTCGGTGCCCATCCGCGAGTCGAAGTACTCGTTGAAGGACTCCACGCCGACCACCGACAGGAAGATGCCGAAGAAGCCCGTCCAGAAGATGCCCGGCCGGAACGTCCGCTCGACGCCGTAAGCCCAGGCCGCTCCCAAGAGGTACGGGAGCAGCCCCGCGTAGAGGAAGAAGCGGTACCGCACGACGCTGAAGACCTTGAGGAGGGGACGGGCCCCGGCCTTCGAGTCGAAGTGCGGCGGGTCGGCGACGACGGCTTTGATCACACGCGCACCCACTTGTGCAAGGCCGAGGTCAGCTTCTCGTCGGTCGCCATGTCGGCGACGAACTGCGCCACCTTGGGGTCCTTCCAGGCGGTCTGGAAGTTCGCCCAGATGGCGGTGACGCCGGACTCGCGCAGGTCGCCGCAGACGAAGGGCAGCGCGTTGATGAGCTTGACCAAGCCGTTCGGCAGGATGATGAAGAGGGCCGCGGGGTTCTCGAGGCGGTAGCGCAGTTCCTCGAGGAGGCCCATCTCGTGGAAGTACACGCGCATGCGGCCATCGTACTGCGCCGTCTTCTCATGCAGGGTCTTGAAGTACTGCGCGTACTGCTCGTCGGAAGGAACCAGCAGGTGCCAGGTGCGCACCGCGTTGCCGGTGTACATCGTGCGGCCGGTGTAGAAGCTGTAGGCCCCCAGCTCATAGGCGAGGTCGACGGCCTGTCCGATCTCGTGCGTGTTGAACTTGGTCGGGGAGTAGTTGATCTCCAAGGGGACGCCCGCGGCCTTGAGGTTCTTGAGGCCGGCGACCATCTTGTCCCAGTCGCCGTGGACGCGCATCCGGTTGAACGTCTCCTTGGAGCCGCCGTCCATCGAGACTTGCACGGCCTTCACGCCCAGATCCTTGAGGCGTTTGCAGGCCTCGGGGGTCAGGAAGTGGCCGTTCGTCTCCACCTTGAGCTGGACGCCCGCCTTGCAGACGAACTCGACCATCTCCCAGAAGTGGGGATGGACCATCGGCTCGCCGCCGGAGAAGGACATGTAGGGGACCTGGTGGTCCACCAGCTGTTGGAGCACCGCGAAGACCTGCTCCTTCGTGAGCTCGTCCTTGAACGCCTTGCCGGGCCCCGACTCCTCGATGCAGTGGAGGCAGGCCAGGTTGCATTCGTTCGTGATCTGCCAGGCGACGTAGAGCGGCGCGCCCAGGTCCCCCGAGCCGGTCTCGCCGGGATGCTTGGCCGGGTTCTTCCCGGTGTAGCCGAGGCTGGAGCTCTTCTGGAGCTTCTCGGTGACCGAAGGGGTCATTCGGTGATGAGGCCCTTGGCCCGGAGGTCGGCGATGAAGTCCTTGGCTTCCTTCTCGAGGGCGCCGGAGGAGTCGGCATAGCGGTCCTTGAGCCGCCCGACCACCTCGCTCTCTCCGCCGCCGGCGACGATCTCGCGCATGACGGCCGCGCCGGTCTGCGACAGCGTGTACACCTTCTCCGACTTCGTCTCGAAGAGCACGCCGCCGAACTTCTCCTCGCGGAACTTCACGTACTGGACCAATTTCATCCGTCCCTCCTGCGTACGCCCGTCCGGCGCGGTGGGGTCCAGCGCCTCGCGGGCGACGATCCACTCCATCTTGGAGCGCAAGAAATCCCGGAGCGCCGGGCCCTTGAGCCCCGCCCCCGGGTCCGTCCCCGCCGCGTCGGCCTTATAGTCGCCGGTCTTCGACGCCTCGCGGGCCAGCTTCTGGTACAAAGACATCAGAACTCCCGCCGGAACATGGCGGTCACGAAGGCGCGCAGCTCGGCCGCGCCCTCCTTCGCCGGAAGCGCGTCCACCCAGGGGAGCACCGCGTCCATGATGCGCCGCGCCTCGCCGCGGGCGGCCTCGAGGTGGCCGCGCTCGGAGAAGAGCGCCTGGGCCTTCGTCAGAGCCTCGGGCTCGCGGCTGCCCCAGAGCCGGATCCAGCGCTCTCGGGAGGCCTCGTCGTCCATGGCGAGGATGCCGGGCAAGGTCAGGCGGCCGTTGTGGAGGTCCTGGCCCGGAGGTTTGCCGGCCAGGGCCTCGGAGAGCGTGAAGTCGTGGATGTCGTCGACGATCTGCAGCAGGATGCCCGCGGCGACGCCCAGGCGCGGCGGGTCGTCGCGGCGGTGCTCGAGCGGGCTATGGTCGGAGAGCGTGCGGCCGGCCCACTCGAAGAGGGCGCTGGTCTTCCGGGCGGCGACGCCGTAGTAGCCCTCCACCGAGACGTTGAGCGAGCCTTTGAGGAACTCCTCCTGAAGCTCGCCGACCGTCATCTCATGGACGGCCTCGACGAGCGAGCGGACGGCCTCGCCGGAGACCAAAGCCGCCTCGGCCATGCCCTGCGTGAAGGCCAAATCGCCCAGCAAGATGCCCGTACGGTCGCCGAAGAGCGCGTTCGGGGTGGGCACGCCGCGGCGGGTCAGCCCCTCGTCGATGCAGTCGTCGTGGAGGAGCGAGGCGTTGTGGGTCAGCTCCACCGAGCGCGCCACGGCCTCGGAGACCTCCGGGCGGACGTCCAAGGCCAGTCCCAGCAGGAGGGTGTAGCGGGCCCGCAGCATCTTCCCGGGCTGGCCCACGTACGCGGCCAGATGGTCCCCGACCCGGCCGCCGAGGGCGGCCACCCGGCGTTCCAGACCCTTACGGACACGGTCTAAAGAACCGTCGAGGGTCTCGATGGCGGGCATACAGGGGCATTCTACCGAATTCGCCCCCCCCCGTCCTAGAGCCTGGCGGCCCTAGCGCTTGCCGATGAGGCCGTTCTTGACGAGCTCGTCGACCACCGCCGAGGCGTAGGACTCGGCCAAAGAGACCGTGTATTCGGTCCGAAGCGACTTGGAATGGCCCGACCAGACCACCTTCCCGGTGGCGGTATCCAGCAGGTCGCTCGAGATGAGGATGGGGTCGCCCGTCTGGGGGGGCCGCGCCGAAGGGGTGCTCCGGGGCGCGCTGAAGTAGTCGCCGATGGGGTCTTCCGACCAGCGGTGACCGCCCGCTTCCGGGCTCTCGCCCCGGAGCCGGGAGACGACGAGGACGGCGTCGAAGCCCGCCCCCGCCAGATGCTTCCGGATGGCCTCCGCGTCGGTCTTGAGCACGAGGCGGCCCGCCTGGACGTCGAAGTGATTGCGGGACAGGACGTCGGCGCCGCGCTCCACACGCCGGACCCAAGGGCTCAGCCGGCCGACCAGGCTGTTGGCGAAGATGTCGCGCGTCTCCGGGTTCGACCGCAGGGGCACCACGACCACCGTCGCGTAGGGCTTCCCGGCCGCCTCCGGACGCAGGTTCACGGCCTCGAAGACCGTCGGGGTCGTGGCGCAGGCGGCGGCGGCGAGCAGGAGGGTCAGGCGGGCCTTCACAGCCCGAGTATGGCCCCAAACACGGTTTGGCGCAAGGCGGGGATTTCGCCTACACTACCCGCCATGGACACCTCCGACCAGGCCCAGGCCGGCCGCGTGCGCGCCATCCTCGCCTCGCTCGTCGCGGGGACGGCCATCCTGGCCCTCAAGGCCCTGGCCTGGAAGCTCACCGGCTCCACCGCGCTCCAGTCGGACGCGCTCGAGAGCGTCGTCAACGTCGTGGCCGCCGCCTTCGGCCTCGGCGCCATCATCTTCGCCGGGCAGCCCGCCGACCGCGACCACCCGTACGGCCACGGGAAGATGGAGTTCTTCGCCGCCGCCTTCGAGGGCGGGCTCATCTCGCTGGCCGCGGTGCTCATCGTCGTCGCGGCCGTCCGAGCCCTGTGGCTCGGCCAAGCGCCGCACGACCTGGGGCTGGGCCTGGCCGTCAACGTCGGGGCCGGCGCGCTCAACGGCCTGCTCGGCTGGTTTTTGCTCCGGCAGGGCCGGGCGCTGGGGTCCAAGGCCCTCGAGGCCGACGGCAAGCACGTGCTCTCGGACTTCGCCACGACCGGCGGCATCCTCGGCGGACTCGCCGTGGTGGCCCTCACCGGGATCTGGTGGCTCGACCCCGTCATCGCGCTCGCCGTCGGCCTGTGGCTGGGCCGGACGGGCTTCCATCTGGTGCGCGAGTCCGCGGCGGCGCTGCTCGACGAGGAGGACGGCGAGACCATCGGGCGCCTCGTCACCGCGCTCGACGTCCTGCTGCGCAAGGGCGTCGCCGACCACGGGGTCATCACCGTGCACGGCCTGCGCGCGATGCGCTCGGGGCGCGTAACGCACGTGGACGTCCACATGGTCGTCCCGGAGTACCGGCCGGTGTCGGAGGCGCACGACGGGGCGGAGCGCTTCGAGAAGGCGCTGATCGCCGCCGCCGAGCTCGAAGGCGAGGTGCACGCCCACCTCGACCCCTGCCGGAGGAAGTACTGCGCGCGCTGCACCGACGAGCGCTGCCCGATCCGGGCGGACGCCTACGCCGGCATCCCGCCGGTCACCGCCGAGATGGCGACCGAAGTCGAGCCGTTCCGCTAGCTCAGACCGCTTGGGGGTATTTTTCGACGACCGCCTTCCAGGCGGCGCCCACGTCCCCGCGGGCGGGCAGGGCCTCGTTGAAGATGGCCATGAAGGCGTCGAGCGCGGCGCGGCCGTCCTGGTCGCCCATCGCCTCGAGGCGGCGCACGCCTTCGGCGAGCAGGTCCTCGACGCC
>SCTT01000527.1 GCA_004322435.1 bacterium | reverse complement strand
GGATGCCTTTGGGATGTCGCGAGGCGAGGAGTCCCGCGTCGAGGAGGGCGCGGGCCTGTCCGGAGGCCTTGCCGCGCTCGACGAGCAGACGGTCGATGTCGGCCTCCTCGGCGCATAGCCCGAGCTTCAAGGCGGCGCGGTGGCGGGTCTCCACCTTGCGGCGGGGGTCCAAGGCCAGTTCCCAGAGACGGGCTTTGGTGGCGGTCAGGCGCTCGCGGGACACGGGGGCCGCCCAGGCCTTCGAGGCCCGGGCCTGGTCGGCCGCCGAGCGGGACTCGGACCAGGAGACCAGCTCGCTGAGGGCCTTCTCCCAAAACAGGGTGGCTGCGATCTCGCCGACGGAGGGCACTTCCTTCGACCGCTTGAAGACCAGGGGCAGGGTCTTCTCGCCCTCCCATTCGGCCAGCAGGCGCACGGCGTTGAACTGCAGGGCCCAGCGGTTGGTCATCCCCGGGCTCTGGGCGAGCGAGGGTTCGGGGGCCTCGAACTCCTTTTCCGCCAGCCCGCGGACTAGCTCCAGCAGGCGGGGGTCGCGCAGGCGCCCTGCGCCGATGAGGCCGAAGATCTGAAAGACCGGCTCCTCGTCCTGCAGCAGGGCTCCGAAGAAGGGGGCCATGGCCGAGTCGCCGGGGCCCAGGCGGTTGAGGCAGGCCTCCACCTTGGTCCGGACGGCCGGTTCCTCGCGGGCATAGAGGTTGAGGAGGCCGCGCAGGTCGCGGTCGTCTCGAGGCTTGAGCTCCCCGAGGCGGTTTAAGACCCGAGCCCTGTCCTCTCCGCGGACGGCCGAGGTGTAAGCCTCGGCCAGTTGGGCCGGTCCCCAGAGCGGGGAGATCTCGAGCGGCGGGGCGTCCGAGAAGAAGGTGTTCTCCTGGCGCTCCTCGGGCTCGGGGGCGGGCAGGTCGGGCATCTGGCGGACCTCGACGGAGTCGCCCTCGTTGACCACCTCGTAGCGGGAGGCGGCCAGAACGTTTGTGGCCAAAATGGCCACAAAGGCCGAGGCAATCATCTGAGAGCCGCCAGCAGGGCGTCCACCTGGCAGTCCCGGTAGCCGTGAGCCGTCAGGGCCGAGGACTCCGGGCCGAGGAGGTCGAGGTCCTCCGGGCTGCGCAGCAGGACGGCGACCAGCTTGGCGCCGGCCGCCTTGCGGAGCACGGCCAGGGCGGCGGCCTGGCCAGGGAAGCGGCGGGCTTCGAAGCAGAAGGAGATGACGAGGTCGGCCTTCTTCGCGGCGGCGGCCAGCCCTCCCGGGACCTTCTCCGAGGCCACCGGGGAGAGGGCCCAGGACAGCTTCGCCGGCCAGCGGGACAGCGCGGCGCGGACCCGGCGGCCGGGGGCCTCGATACCGCCTTCCAGGGCGAAGCGCTCGCGCACCTCCCGCAGGTCGGGCCAGACGGCCAGGACCTTGGGGCGCACCCAGGCGGGCCATCTTAGAGGGAGCGTCTTCCTCCCGATGCGCAGGGTTTCGACCGCGGCGGTGGAGATGTCCCGGGCGAGCGCGGCGTCCGGGGCCGGGGAGCTCCCTTTGGCCCCCTTGGCCCAGCGGCGCAAGAACCCGGCGAGACGGGCGTCCAGGGCGCGGCGTTCGCCCGGGGGCAGGAGGCCTCCTTCTAGAGCCATGCCTACGGCCTCGTGCGCCTCGCGCATCAGCGCCTCGCCGTGGGCCACGATGAGGAGGTCGTGGCCGGCGGCCAGAGCCGACACGGCGGCCTCGCCCACCGGCATGCGCTTGGTGACGGCGCCCATGCACAGGTCGTCCGAGATGATGACGCCCCGATAGCCCAGGCGCCGGCGCAGGAGCCCGTGGACGGCCTTGCGGGAGAAGGTGGCCGGGGCCAATTTGTCCACAGCCGGCATGAGCACATGGCTCGTCATCACCGAGGCGACCCCGGCCGAGACGGCGCAGCGGAAGGGGGCGAGGTGGCTTTCGAGCTCCTTGGGCGTCAACTTGATGAGAGGGAGGTCGACGTGGGCGTCCACCTTGGCCGCGCCCTTGCCGGGGAAGTGCTTCGCGCAGGCGGCCACCCCGTGGCCTTCCTGGCCCCGGATGAAGGCGGCGCCGAGGCGGCCGACCAGTTCCGGGAAACGCCCGAAGGAGCGGATGCCGATGCCGGGGTTGTAGCCCGGGCCGAGGACGTCCAGGACCGGGGCCAGGTTGAAGTTGACGCCCAGAGCGGCCAGTTCCCGGCCCATCACGGCGCCGGCCTGCTCGGCCCAGTCCTCGCGGCCGGCGCGGCCCAGGGCCCCGTTGCCGGGGAGGAAAGTGACGCCCGAGGAGAAGCGCATCACCCAGCCGCCCTCGTGGTCGATGGACACGATGAGCCGGCGGCCGACCTTCTGTTCGAGGTCCCGGACCAGGCCCTTCACCTGTTTGGGGGAGGTGATGTTGCGGGCCAGGAGGAGTATGCCGGCCGCGTCGGTGTCGCGCAACAGGCGCACCGTGGCCTTCGAGGCCGTGGTCCCTTCGAAGCCGAACAGAAACGGGGAGGGCATGTCTGATGTTACTCAAAACTACAAATCAGGGACAGTCCCTAATTTGGAGTTTGCCCGGGGTCGGGCTGGCTGAGGAGGTACAGCTCGTAGGCGGCGTTGTAGACCGCGAACACCGAGTCCTGCGTCTCGACGACCGCGCGCAGCAGGTGTTCGGCCGAGAAGCGGAAGAAGTCGTCGCCGGCCCACTGCTCCGTCCGCACCTGCTGGTGCGTCGCCGCGGTGTCGATGTAGAGGTCGTTTAAGCGCAGCTGGATCTGCTGGACCTGCGCGATGACGAGCATGCCCATCTCGGTGAGCTTGGGGTCGGGCAGGGCCTGCGTCTGGCACAGGCGCAGGCGGGCGGTCAGGTAGTAGAGGTTGTTGCGCACCTGCTCGGAGCCCGAGGCCAAAGTCTTGAAGTTGCCCTGGATGACCTGCAGGCTGGGCGCGGGGTCCTCTTGGGAGTATGCGTAGCGCAGGTTCTCGCCCTGGGACTTCGCGTAGTTGCGGATCTGCTCCAGGTTGGCGGTCTGCTGGGCGGCCTGGTAGGCGATGGCCTTGACCACCTCGATGAGCTTGGGGTCGGCCGACACGCGCGCGGCGCGGTCGCGCGCCTGCAGGAGGCCGTCCCACAGGAAGCGCTCCTGCCAGAGGACGGCGGGCTCGTCGGCGGGGGGGGCGGCCTTGTCAGCGGCTTGGGCGAACGCGGCTAGCGCCAAAAGGGCAAGTCCCTTCATCGCCGAAAGTGTACTCCCAAACCACGTCCCGCG
>SCTT01000526.1 GCA_004322435.1 bacterium | reverse complement strand
AAGACTTCCATGAGAATCCGTCCATCCACAACCAAGTGGGCAGATTTGAAGAAATTTGTGCTTCAAATCTCTGAAGTATTTACCGCCAAAATGGCGGTAAATTCTGGCGAGAATTTCGAGATAAATTTCTCCGATTTCGCCCACTCCCCCTGTGGATGAACCGCGCCGCAAGCCCTCCGCCGTTCATTGAGAGGAGGTTCGAGGATTCCGGACGTTCGGAATCCTCGAACCCACGCGCCCGCGGCGCGTAAACTGCGTCGTTGTAAAGCCGGCTCAGGGGGAATAGTCCTGACACCTGAAGCCCGCCCCCCTTGCGCAGTCTCGACCTAGGGGTTAAATTTAGGCCAGTGGCACGCGAATCGCCGAAGGCGGCCTCCGCCGTCCCCTCCATCGTCAAGGACTTGGTCGACCAGTTCGACCGTCCCCTCGACTTCTTCCGCGAGCTGATCCAGAACTCCATCGACGCCGGCTCCAACCGCATCGACGTCTCCTTCGAGCACGACGGCGAGAAGGCGATCATCCACGTCGAAGACGACGGCGAGGGGATGGACGAGTACATCATCGACAACTTCCTGCTGGTCCTCTTCCGCTCCACGAAGGAAGACGACTTCACGAAGATCGGCAAGTTCGGCATCGGCTTCGTCTCGGTCTTCGCCCCGCGGCCCGACATCGTGCGCCTGTGGACGGCGAAAAACGGCGAGAGCTGGCGCCTGGACTTCCCCGACTACCGGCGCTACGAGAAGTACAAGCTCTCGAAGATGCGCGAGGGGACCCTCGTCGAGCTCTTGAAGAAGATCCCCAAGTCCCAGGCCGAGACGATGGCCAAGGACGCCCGGGACACCATCCGCTACTGGTGCCGCCACGCCGACTGCCGCATCTACTTCAGCGCCTTCGGCTCCCCGCCCGAGCTCCTCTCGGAGCCCTTCGGCCTGGCCGGCTCCTCGCTGCGCTACGAGGAGGAGGGCACGGTCGTCGAGCTGGCCTTCACCGCCGAGGAGAAGCCCTTCTACGGCTTCTACAACCGCGGCCTGACGCTGATGGAAGGCAAGGACGCGCTCTTCCCCGGGGTGTCGTTCAAGGCCAAGTCGCGCTACCTCGAGCACACGCTGACGCGCGACAACGTGATGAAGGACCAGAACTACGACAAGCTGATGGCCATCATCGAGCGGCTCGTGTCGGAGCAGCTGCCGCCGCGCCTGGTGGAGGAGCTCGGCAAGGCCGCCCGCGCCCTCTCCGCCCTCGCCGCCAAGCCCGCCCCGACCCCGGAGGACGCCGCCGAGCGCGACCGGCTCTCCGCCCTGTGGGCCCAGCGCTCGGCGTTCCTGAGGCACCTCTACAACGGCTATTTCGCGCGCTGGAAGCGCTCCGACTGGCCGGTGTTCCCCTCCCTCTCGGGCGACGTGCTCAACCTCAAGCAGGTCGAGGACGCCTCCGAGGAGGCCGACGACCGCCTCTACTTCGACGACGCCCCGAACTCGGTCACCGATGCCCTGGAGAAGCGCGGCATCCTGGTCCTTCCCGCCGGCGTCTGGACGGACTGCCTCGCCTCGTGGCTCAAGATCCCGGCGATGAAGGCCTCCGAGGCCCTGATCCGCCCCGAGGCCTTAGACGACGGGGCCCTGCCCGAGGACGTCCGCGCCTTCCTCGAGACCCTGCGCACGGTGGACGCGCGCTCGGGGGCCAAGTACAAGGGGATCTCCGGGGCCGACCTGGCCTATCCGGGCTCCTGCGTGCGCGAGCGCCTGTTCGTCACGCAGAAGGAGCCCGGCGACCTCTCTCCCGCCGAGGAGGCGCCGGTCTCCTCGCTCTTGTCCTTCGGGCGGGCGCGCCGCTGGGCCCTCCTCCACGTCGCCCACCCCACCTTCCGCACGCTGGCCCGCCTGCACGCGAAGCGCCCCGGCCTGGCCGCCTTCCTGTGCCTCAAGATGCTCCACTTAAACGACGGCGCCGTCCCCGCCGAGCGCGAGAGCGAGTATTCCAACCTCGCGGAGAAGGCCGAGATGAGGCTGCTCGAGACCGCCGTCCGCCTCGACGCCGCCGCCGGCAGGGCCTGATGGCGGGCGAAGGCAAGCTCGTCGAGTCCGGCGGCTTCCGGGTCGACCGCAGCCGCGCCCTCGACAAGCTGATGCGCTTCCAGCTCCCGGAGGCGCGGATGTACCCGTTGCCGTGGGTGCAGGCGGCCGTGGCCAGCGGGGCGACCAAGGTCGTCATCGTCCCCCAGCCGGCCGGGCTCGAGTTCTCCTTCGACGGGCTGTCCTGGACGAAGCGCGACCTCTCGGACCCCTACCGGCACCTCTTCGACGAGGACCCGGACGGCTCGAAGACGCGCCACCGCGAGCTGGCCATCGGCATCCTGACCGCCCTGCGCGTCCCGCCGCAGCACATCACGGCGACCTTCGTCGACGAGGGCAAGGAGTGGGTGCTGCACGTCAAGGACGTCACGACCGAGACCCTCGCCGAGGGCGAGCTCCGCGACCGCAAGGCCCCGGCGATGCGCCTGTTCGTCGCGGCGCGCACCGCGTTCACCAAGGAGCGCGAGTTCCTCGAGAAGTACGCGCGCCACTCCCCCATCCCCATCGAGTTCGGACGGGCGCGCCTCGTGGCCCCGCCGGGCCCCGCGACGGTCCTCGAGACAGAGTTCGCCGCCGACGGCGTCTCGGGGCGGCTGAGCCTGCCGCAGTGGGCCCCGGAGTCGAGCCGCATCGAGCTCGTCACGCACGGCGTCATCGTCGCCGAGGAGTGGCTGCGCCTGCCCGGCGTGCAGGTCGAGGGCTGGGTGCGCAACGACGGCTTCCGGAAGACCCTCTCCCAGATGGGGGTCGTCAAGGACGCCTACTACCTGCAGGCGACCGGGGCGCTGACCCAGCACTCGGCCCGGATGCTCAAGGACGTCGCCTCGCGCGTGGTCGCCAAAGCCGACGAGGTCGGGCGCGCGCTGCTCGACCCCGCGCTGCGGGCCAACTGGATGCCCTGGGAGCGCACCGGCCTGGCCGAACGCCTCGGCGGCCTCCTGCAGGCGGGCGGGACGGCGGACCCGGTGGGTCTAGGGGTCGCCGAGCACTCGGCGCTGGTCGGCGCCATCCGCGCGGCGGCCCTGCACCGGCGCAGCGACATCGTCGCCGGCCGCTCCAAGGACGGCCTGCACGACCTCCTCGCCGACGCGCCGGTCCTCTTCGATTCGCAGGGGCGGCCGCTCTCGCTGAGGCCCTTGATGGCGCAGGCGCGCTGGCTGGGCCACGTGCCGACCCTCGACGGCGAGCCCCGCGCCGCGGGGGCGCTGACGGCCGCCTGGGTGGTGCGCGAGGCCGACCGCCGCTTCCTCGAAGGCTTCTTCCCCACGAACGTCAAACCGCTCAAAGACGACGCGCTGGCCGACGGCGCGAAGGGCCGGCCCGTCCTCGACGACCCGAACCTGCTCGTCCGCCTCCCGTTCATGGCCGGCCAGGTCAGCGGCGAGGCGGGGCTCTCCCTCACGCCCCACCCGCGCCGGGCCCGCCTGCGCTGGCTGGGGGAGCGCGGGCCGCTCGGGGCCGCGGTCTGGGAGTTGCGCGGCCTGCGCCTCGAGGCCGTGCTCCACCACCCCGACTTGGCCTCCGCGCCGCGCGAGGAGTCGCCGTCCGAGCAGGCCCGCGCCGCCGTCTCGGCGGTCTATCTGGCCGCCCCCGCGCTCTATCAGCTCTTGGCCCGCGAGTACGTCCCGGACGAGGAGTCCCCGAAGATGGCGGTCATCCGCGAGCATCTGATGGACTTCCTGCGCCTCGTCTGCGACGCCCGGACCCTCGACACCCCCTCCGCGCCCTGGCTCGGCCGGCTGCCGCTGATGCTCGACAAGCAGGGCCGCCGCGTGTCTCTCGAGGACCTAAAGCGCCGCTCCAAAGACGGACGCAAGACGCCGATGAAGGCCTCGATCCACCCCGACCGCTTCCAGCCGCTCGTCTCGGGCTACCCGGACCACATGCGGATGCTCTTCTCCGACTCCGAGCTCGTCGAGCTCGCCGAGCCGCCGGCGGCCCCGGCCCCCAAGCCCGACGCCGCGCTGCGCCGCCCGAAGACCGCCCGGGTCGAGCCCCGCCCCGCGGCCCCCCAGCCCCCCCCGTTCTCCGCCCCGGCCGTCGAACCCGTCCTCCCGCGCCGGGCCAAGGAGCCGGAGCCCGAGCCGGTGGACCTCGTGATGGACCCCGCGGCCGAGCTGCGCCGCATCCTCATCGAGCTCAAGCGCCGCGGCGCCTGCCAGATCCCCGAGCCGGCGGTGCGCTCGCTGCGCTTCGTGGAGAGCTCGGGCGCCAAGTTCCTGCGCTTCCACGCCGACGCCGCCTGGGAGCTCGACGTGCGCTCGCCGATGTCGGCCGCCGCCGCGGCCCTGCCGCCGGCCGAGGCGGTCTACTACCTGGCCTCGCTGACCCACAGCGCCTTGAACCGCGGCCTGTCCGGCCTCACCGACGCCCAGGACGCGGTCTTCACCGAGGCGCTCGCCCGGCTCTCGCTCGAACGCCATGGAGGCTGACGGGAAGGCCGTCCTCGTCGGGACCGGGTCGTTCATGGTGGACCGGGCGCAGGCGCTCGAGAAGCTGATGCGGTTCGCGCTGCCGGACCCGGCCTGGGGCGTCCTGAGCCTGGCCCGGTTCGCCGCGGCCTCCGACGCGCGGTCCTTCCGGGTCTTCCGGGGTCCGAAGGGAGAGCTCACCGTCCGGTTCGACGGCACCCCGCCGACGCGGGCCCAGCTCGAGCGCCCTTACGACGCGCTGTTCTCCCGGCCCGGCAAGGGCGAGGCGCGCGGCCGCGACCTGGCGGTGGGCCTGCTGAGCCTCTTGCGCCTCGAGCCGGCCCACATCTTGGTGCGGGCGGGGCGCGGGGACGAACGCCTGCTTCTGCGCCTCAACCGGGCGGACCCGGAGGCCGTCGAGCCCTCCCGAGACGCGGAGTCGGACACGGTCGTCCGCTTCATGCCGGGCCCGAAGACCCCGCGCGACCCCTGGCCGCACCTGGCCGCCTCCGTCCGGGACCGAGGCCGGATGCTCCCCTTCGCCATCCTGCTCGACGGGGAGCCGTGCCGCCCGCCGTCGACGGCCGGGGAGGGGCGCTCCGTGCGCGGGACGGCCCTGTCCGGCTGGGTGGGCGTCCCGCCCGCCCGGAGCGAAGCCAGCCGGGTCGCGCTCTACCGCTGGGGGGTGCTCGTCCACGAGGTGGAGGAGGACCTGGGAGGCCCCCCCGTCGAAGCCCGCGTCGACTGCCCCGCCTTCCGCCTGAACGCCTCGCAGACGGCCGTCGTGCGCGACCCCGCGTACAAGAAGGCGCTGGCCGCGGTCGCCGAGGCGGCCGCCGGGCTCGTCGAGGACGCCTCGGCCCGCCACGCGGAACGGGCCCCCCAGCTGACCCAGCTCCTCCAAAGCGAAGGGCTGCGCGCGCTCTGGCGGCGGAGCGTGGAGGCGTGGCTCGCCCCGCCGCGGCCCGGCCTCTTCGGCGCCCTCGGCCAGTTCCTCGAGGCGGCCGGCGACCAGGCCCTCGACCGGGAGCTGTCCGCGGCGGTCAAGGCCGACGCGGCGCGGGCCTGCTGGCTGCGCGAGGCGGCGGCGCGACCGTCCTCCAAGGCCGCCCACGCCGCGGGCCGCTGCCCGCTCTATCTGGCTCCGGACCTCTCGTGGCTGTCCCGGACCGAGCTCGAGGAGACCGTCTCGTCCTTGGGCGTGCTCCCCGTCGCCGACCGCCTGAACCCCGCGCCGCGCGACTACCGCGTCCTGTGGGCCCCGGGCGCGGCCGAACGCGCCGCCGCCGCGCGTTGGTTCCCGGGCGTCCCGGTCTCGGGAGCCGACGACGCGCTCGACTTCGCGGGGCGCGGGAAGGGCGCCGGCGCGAGGAAGGGCTCGCTCTTGTCCCGCCTGGGCCTCGTCGAGGTCGTCGCGCGGGTCCCGCTGACGGGAGCCTGGGAAGGCGAGGTCGCGCTGCCGCTGCAGCGCCCCGACGCCGCCCGCATCCACGTGTTCGCCAACGACGAGCTCGTGCAGAGCCTCACCGTCACGGGCGCCCTGCGCTTCGTGGCGGCGGTGACGGCGAAGGGCCCGCTGCGGCCGCAGTTCGTCCGGCTGACCGCCGAGTCCGTGGCCGAGCGGCTCGGCGACCTCTACGCCGGGGCCGCCTCGGACTGGGCGCCCGGAGCCGGCTCCGCGGCCTCGGAGGCCCTGCGCGCCCACCTCTTCGACGCGCTCGCGCAGTGGGGCGCCAAGCTCCCGCCCTGGCTGGCCTCGCTGCCGCTGTTCCAGTGCGAGCTGGGCCTCTTCAACGTCGGGGCCCTCCGCCAGCGCCTCTTGGACGGCGACACGCTTTTCTTCGCGTCCGCGCCGCCGAGCGGCCCCGCGCCGCAGCTCCTCTTCGCGCACCCCGCGCTGACGGAGGCGGCGGTGCGCGCCGCCCTGCCCGGCGCGCGGGTCGCCGCGCTCCCGGGCCGCCCCGCCTGGGCCGCGGCCTGGTGGCCGCGCCGGACGAAGTCCCCCCAAGGGGGCCTCGAGGCCCTGCAGGACCTGCTGCGGGAGCACGGCGCCTTCCTGTCCGCTCCGGGCTCCGCCGAGCGCCGCTACCTGCTCGAGGCGCTCGCCGTGAACTTCGCCCCTTGGACCGGGGAGCCGCGCCCCGCGCCCCTGTGGGCGCGCGTGAGGGAGCACGCCGCCGCGCTGCCGCTCTTCCGGTCCTCGGACGGCGCCGGCCTCACCCCCCCGCAGCTGACGGCCCGGGCCGCTTCGGGCCGGCCGCTGGCGTCGGGCCCGGCCCCGGGCCCGGGCGTCGAGCTGGTGCTCGACGCCGACGAGCGGCGCGCATTCGAAGCCCTCTGGCCCGAGGCGGGCAAGCTCCTCGTCGCGGCCCCGGAGCCGCAGGCGGCCGAAGGGCCCGCCGCGGAGCCCTCCGGGCGGCCGCGCCTGGCCTTCTCCGAGCCGATGCTGGTCGCGCGCGAGCTCGAGGCGGAGGGCCTGCGCGCCTTGGTCGGGCTGCCGCCGGAGCCCCTCCCCGGCGTCACGGTCTCCGTCCACGCCGCCGGGTCGTCCCGCGACGCCGTCCTCGACACGCCGGGCGCCGGCGCGGCCGGCCGGATGCTGCTCGACGTCTCCGCCTGGAAGGGCGCGGCCTTCTCGGGAGACGAGCTCTCCAAGGACCTCGCGAAAGCGGCGCGCGGCCTCTACATCGCCTTTATGGAGAAGCTCGTGGCGGGCGGCTGCGACGCCGACCCCGCGGCGGAGAACCTGCGGCCTTACCTGCTGATGCTCGCGACGCCGCGCAAGGGCGCGGCCGGGCCGTGGGCGGGGCTGCGCAAGGCCATCGACGACCTTCCCCTCTTCCCCACGCTGGGCGGCGGAACCGCCTCCTTGGCGGACCTCCGTCGGACCGCCGCGAAGGAGGTGCTGCGCTGCGCGCGGCGCCCCGAGGCCGCCCCGGCTTCGGCCGCCGGCGTCCCGGTCGTGACGACCCGCGCGCTCGTCGAGGCGGCCCTGGGCACGGCGCTCCACGACTGGAGCGCCGAGGCCGTCGCGCCGGCCGACGGGAAGGGCCTCGACGG
>SCTT01000525.1 GCA_004322435.1 bacterium | reverse complement strand
GTCGTGGCGCCCGGCGGCCCGCAGGAGGTCCGCGCGGGCGACGAGCACCCCGGCGTCGCGGGGGTGGCGCCGCGCGGCGGCGTCGATGAGGGAGAGGGCCCGGCCGGGCCGGCCGGCGGCGGCCAGCGCATGGGCCTCGAACGCCGCCGCCCGCGGGTCGCCGGCGCGGGCGGCCGGGGCGAAGAGGGCGGCGGCCTCGGCGAAGCGCCCCGCGTTGAACGCGGCGAGGCCCGCCGACAAACCGTCAGTGTCCGGCATGGGCCGATAATACTAGAATCCGATTCTCGGAGGACTCCCATGAAGAAGACCCGCCTCGATACCTTCAAAGCCAAGAGCCCGCTCGTCTCGGGCGGCCGCACCTACCAGATCTTCCGCCTGCAGGCCCTAGAAAAGGACCACGACATCGCACGCCTGCCCTTCGCGATGCGCGTGTTCCTCGAGAACGTGCTGCGCGCCGAGGACGGCCACCACGTGAAGGCCGACGACGTCCGCGCCGTGGCCGGCTGGGGCAAGCTCCGCCGCTCGGACAAAGAGGCCTCCTTCATGCCGGCCCGCGTGCTGATGCAGGACTTCACCGGCGTGCCCGCGGTCGTCGACCTGGCGGCCATGCGCGACGCGGTCGCCAAGCTCGGCGGGCGGGCCGCCTCCATCAACCCGCTCGTGCCCGTGGACCTCGTCATCGACCACTCGGTGCAGGTGGACCACTTCGGCACGCCGCAGGCGCTCGCCCAGAACGCGGCGCTGGAATTTAAGCGCAACAAGGAGCGCTACGTCTTCCTCAACTGGGGCCAGAAGGCCTTCTCCAACTTCCGCGTCGTCCCCCCCGACACCGGCATCGTGCACCAGGTGAACCTCGAGCACCTCGCCCGCGTCGTCTGGACGCACGAGGAGGACGGCCAGACCTTCGCCTACCCGGACACCTTGGTCGGCACCGACTCCCACACGACGATGATCAACGGCCTCGGCGTCTTGGGCTGGGGCGTCGGCGGCATCGAGGCCGAGGCCGTGATGCTCGGCCAGCCGGTCGCGATGCTCATCCCCGAGGTCGTCGGCTTCAAGCTCTCGGGCAAGCTCCCCGAGGGGGCGACGGCCACCGACGCGGTGCTGACCGTCACGCAGATGCTGCGCAAGAAGGGCGTCGTCGGCAAGTTCGTCGAGTTCTTCGGGCCCGGCGTCGCCGCGCTGCCGGTCGCCGACCGCGCGACCATCGCCAACATGGCCCCCGAGTACGGCGCCACCGCCGGCATCTTCCCGGTGGACGCCCGCACCCTCGAGTACCTGGCGCTGACCGGCCGGCCCGACGCGACCATCCGCCTGGTCGAGGACTACTGCAAGGCGCAGGGGCTGTATTTGACCGCCGCCTCCCCCGAGCCCGTGTTCACCGATACGCTCGAGCTGGACCTGGCGGCCGTGAAGCCCTGCCTGGCCGGCCCCAAGCGGCCGCAGGACCGCATCGAGCTCGGCGGCGTCAAGGCCGACTTCGAGAAGTCGCTGACCGACTTCCTCTCCAAGGACAAGGCCCCCGACGCCAAGGCCGAATCGCCCGTCGAGGGTTCCCCGGAGCCGCTGCGCCACGGCTCGGTCGTCATCGCGGCCATCACCTCCTGCACGAACACCTCGAACCCGAGCGTGCTCGTCGCGGCCGGCCTCGTCGCCAAGAAGGCCTCCGAGAAGGGCCTTAAGGTCAAACCCTGGGTCAAGACCAGCCTGGCCCCGGGCTCCAAGGTCACCGCCGACTACCTCTCGGAAGCCGGCCTCATCGGCCCGCTCGAAAGCCTGGGCTTCCACATCGTCGGCTACGGCTGCACCACCTGCATCGGCAACTCGGGCCCTCTGCCCGAGCCGGTCGCCAAGGCCGTCGAGGCCAAGAACCTCGTCGCCGCCGCCGTGCTCTCGGGCAACCGCAACTTCGAGGGCCGGGTGAACCCGCACTGCCGGGCCAACTACCTGGCCTCGCCGCCCTTGGTCGTCGCCTACGCGCTGGCGGGTCGGATGGACTTAGACCTCACCAAGGAGCCGCTGGGCACGGGCAAGGACGGCAAGCCCGTCTTCCTCAAGGACGTCTGGCCCTCGAACGACGAGATCGCGACCTTGGTCGCCAAGTGCGTCAAGCGCGCGATGTTCGAGACGCAGTACGCGCACGCCGCCGACGGCGACGAGCAGTGGCGCTCCATCGCGGTCAAGGCCACCGAGCGCTACGATTGGGACGCCGCCTCGACCTACATCCAGAACCCGCCTTACTTCGAAGGCTTCAAGGGCGAGCCCCGGAAGGTGACCGACGTCAAAGGCGCGCGGGTCCTGCTCTTGTTGGGCGACTCGGTGACGACCGACCACATCTCCCCGGCCGGCGGCTTCAAGCCCACGTCCCCCGCGGGCAAGCACTTAGTCGAGCACGGCGTCGGCAAGGAGGACTTCAACTCCTACGGCGCGCGCCGCGGCAACCACGAGGTGATGATGCGGGGCACGTTCGCCAACATCCGCATCCGCAACCAGATGCTCGACAACGTCGAGGGCGGCTACACCTTGCTCCTGCCCGAGGCGACGCAGACCACGGTGTTCGACGCGTCGACGGAGTACAGGAAGCGCAAAGTCCCCCTCGTGGTCCTCGCCGGCAAGGAGTACGGCACCGGCTCCTCGCGCGACTGGGCGGCCAAGGGGCCGATGCTCTTGGGCGTCGTCGCCGTCATCGCCGAGAGCTATGAGCGCATCCACCGCTCGAACCTGGTCGGCATGGGCGTCTTGCCCCTGCAGTTCAAGGACGGCGAGTCGGCCAAGTCCCTGGGCCTCACCGGCAAGGAGACCTTCGACGTGACCGGCGTCGCCGGCGGCGTCTCCCCGCGGATGGAGGTCTCGGTGACGGCGACGGGCGAGGGCGGCAAGAAGACCGCCTTCAAGGCCGTCGTGCGCATCGACACCCCGGCCGAGGTGGAGTACTACCGCTACGGCGGCATCCTGCCCTACGTGCTGAGCACGCTGGGCGCGTCGGCCAAGCAGACCGTCGCGGCTTGATCCGGGTCGTCCCAACCGAAGAACGGCACATCGCCGGCTACCACGCCGCGCTCGACGCGGTGGCGCGCGAGCGCCGCTGGCTGCTATTCCTCGAGGCGCCCCCGCTCGAGAGGAGCGCCGCGTTCGTCCGCCGTCTTCTGGCCGGCGGCGGCGTCCAGTTCATCGCCGTGACGGACTCAGACGAGGTCGTCGGCTGGTGCGACATCGCTCGCGGCGCGCGGGACGGCGTCGCGCACTCCGGACACCTCGGGATGGGCCTCGTGAAGGAACACCGCGGTCGAGGCGTCGGCCGAAAGCTGATGGAAGCCGCCCTGGCCGCCGCCAAGGCCTCGGGCATCGAGCGGGTGGAACTCGAGGTGTTCGCCTCGAACGCGCCGGCGATCACCCTTTACCGCAAGCTGGGGTTCCGCGAGGAAGGGCGCAAGCTCAAGGCGCTCAAAAGAGACGGCGGCTACGACGACCTGGTCGTGATGGCGCTCTTCCCCTGACCTAGTCGTCCTTCGTCATCCCCGCGCCCTTCTCGTCGAGGTTGGCCTGGGCCGCCTCGGCGACCTTCTTGGCCTCTTCGACCATCTGCTCGGGGGTCTGGCCTGTCACCGCGCCGGCGGTGGTGACGGCCGCGGGGACCTTTGCGGGCTCCTGCTTCACCGTCGCCTCCTTTTCCTGCGGCTTGGAGCAGGCGGCGAAAAGGAAGATCGATACCAGTAGGATTCTCATGGCTCTACTGTGCCCAGGATTCGAAGTTTCGTCAATCCGCTGGGGAGCCGGTGGCGGAATTATCCACAACTATCCCCGGGGATAGTTCAGGACCCGCGCGGTACAATACTCCCATGCCGCGACCAAAGTCTCGCCGAGCCAGACAATATTCCCTGACCGCCTTGCACCGGAACATGGGAGCGCTGCTTAAGAAAGCGGAGAATTTCAACGCCGCCCTCGCGCCCGGTGGATCCATCATGGCCTCGGCAATGGCGAAAGATGCCATCGCACAAGCCCTCGAACAATGGATGCGCATTCAGGGCCGAGGCCTAGTCGGTACGGCGAAGCTCCAGGCCATGGGAGACATCAACGAGTATCTGGAGCGCCGCGGGCTGGCAATCGACCGCCATATCGCGGCGCATCGGGAATTCGCTTGGCCGTCTACGGCGACCCCCTCCCCCCGCTAGACGAAACAACGCCGCGATTCTCGGGGCAAGACGTAAACTTCCGAACTTCCGAGCGCCTGGCACCAGCCGTTCCGGCCGTTACCGCAGGTGGGCGAAGACGGCGCGCACGCCGTCCAAGCCGTACACCCCGATGGCGGTGAACAGCGCGACGTTGAGGAGGACCAAGAGCCAGCCCAGCGACACAAACACGATGTCGTCTTCGGCGATGCCCGCCGACAGCACGAACCCCGCCACCGCCGGCGGGAAGTTGGTCGGCGGCGGCAGCGGCAAGAGGATCAGGAGGCCGATGATGGAGAGCCCGACGCCGTTCACGCGCCGCGTCCCCGGGTGCGCCGCCAGGAACCGCCCGCGCGGCTTGACCCAATGCTCGAACCACGACGTCACCCACGCGAAGAGCTTGAACACCTTGGCCAACAGCCGCGCCGACACCGGCCGGTCGAGCCAGCTCTTCGGGAAGAGCGGCCCCAGCCCGCGCGCCATGCGCCAGCCCGCGTAGAGGATGACGAGCCCGAAGAGCTGAGAGAAGCCGAGCATCGGCACCGGCGAGAGGAACGCCGCCGAGAGCATCAAGGTCAACAGCGCGTGGTCGCGGGGGCGCATCTCGCCCAGGAGCGCCCGCAGCGTCACCGTCTCGCCCGAGGACAGCTCGGCCAGCCGGCGGAACTCCTCCGAGAGGCGCGGGAGGGGGCCCGGCGACAGCGTGTCGTTCAACGCGGCATCGTCCAGAACGGGCCGCAGCCGTCCCCCAAGCTCGTGAAGGCCTCGTAGACGTACTCGATGACGCCCGCGCGGGCGCGCACCGCCATCACGTACGGGAAGTCGAACGCCGCTCCCGCGGCCCGGCAGCGCCCGCGGAGGTTGCCCTCGAAGACGAGCGAGCCGTCGCTGCGCCGGGCGTGCTGGCGCGAGGTGAACGTCTCGACCTTCGCGTAGCGCTCGGTCTGGCGTTCGAAGAAGACCTTGACGTCGGGGCCCTTGAACGGCCCCACGACCGAGACGAACTCGCCGTCGGGAGACCAGCGCGCCGCCCAGGCGCCGGGGTCGCCCGAGCCCATCGTCTCGTTGAAGGCCCGGTCGGCGTCGGGGCCCTCCCGGGTGTCGGCGGGGGGTCCGCC
>SCTT01000524.1 GCA_004322435.1 bacterium | reverse complement strand
AGGACGTAGAGGACGGGCAGGGCGCCCACGAGGAAGCCGGCGCGCCAGCCCCAGGTCGGGATGAGGAGGTAGGCGACGACGGCGGCCAGGGCCCAGCCGAAGGCCCAGAAGCTCTCGAGGATCACGACGAGCTTGCCGCGGTGGGCCTTGGGGGAGAGCTCGCTGACGAGCGTGCTCGCGACCGGCAGCTCTCCGCCGAGGCCTGCGCCCACCAAGAAGCGCATCACGAGGAGGGAAGCGTACCCCCCCGCGGCGGCGCACAGGCCGGTCGCGACGCTGAAGACCGCCAACGTCGCCTGGAAGAGGGTCTTCCGCCCCAGCCGGTCGGTGAGTTGCCCGACCAAGACGGCGCCGGCGAACATCCCGGCGAGGCCCACCGAGCCGACGCGGCCCACCTGGTCGGGCGTCAGCGCCCATTCCTTGGCGACGAGCGGCAGGGCGAAGGCCACCAGGCCCGAATCCAGGGCGTCGAACATCCAGCCGAGGCCCGAGCTCACCACCACGCGCCAGTGGAAACGCGAGAGCGGGAGCCCGTCGAGCCGTTCGCCGATGCGCACGGCCCGATTCTACGAATTCCCGGCTACAGGATGGCTTCGCGCAGGGCGGCGACGCGGGCCTCGAGGGGCGGGTGGCTCGAGTAGAGCTTCGCCCAGAGTCCCGCGGGCTCTCCGTGGATCATCATCGTCGCCACCGAGGGGGCGGCCGCCGTCGCGCCCACGCGCGTCCCCGCCAGGGACTCGAGCGCGTGGATCATCGTCTGCCGCGAGGTCAGGTGCGCCGACCCGGCGTCCGCGCGGAACTCGCGGCGGCGCGAGACCCAGTAGATCAGCGGAGAGGCCAGCATCATCAGGACGCTCTCGAGGAGCATCACCAGCATGTATTGGCCGAAGCCCCCCAGCGCGGGCCGGTCGTCGTCGCGGTCCCGAGAGCTCATCGCGCTCGAGATGGCGAAGGCCAGCACGCGGGCGAAGAACATCACGAACGTGTTGACGACGCCCTGCACCAAGGTCATCGTGACCATGTCGCCGTTGGCGACGTGGGAGATCTCGTGGCCCAGGACGCCCTCGAGGGCCTGGTTGTCCATCCGCTCGAGCAGGCCGGTGGACACCGCCACCAGCGCGCGGTTCTTTGAAGGGCCGGTGGCGAAGGCGTTCACCTCGGGGCTGTCGTAGACGCCGATCTCGGGCAAGGTCTCGATCCCGGCCTTCATCGAAAGGGTCCTGACCTTCTCCACCAGCGAGCGCTCCGCGGAGCCGCCCGGCCGCTCGGGGTCGATGAGCTGCACGCCCATCGCGCGCTTGGCCATCCAGCGCGAGAGCTGCAGCGAGATGAAGGAACCCGCGAAGCCCCACAGCGCGCAGAGCATCAGGAGCGCGCCGTAGTCGATGCCGCGGGCGCTGAGATAGGGCCGGACGCCCAGGACGTTCCCGAGCACCGAGATGGTCAGCACGACCGCCATGTTGACGGCCATGAACAGGACGATGCGCTTCATGAATGCCATAGCTCAGACCTCCGAGGTCTTCTCCCTCATTATACGAAGAGCGGCCCAGACGGCGGGAGCCGTCAGCAGGACGGCGACGACGGCCAAGGACGCCGCGGCCGGGACGTGGAAGACGCCCGCCAGGCACATCTTGGCGCCGACGAAGAGGAGGACCAGCGCGAGGCCGGTCTTGAGGCCCTCGAGGCGGTCGAGCACCCCGGCCAACGCGAAGTAGAGGGAGCGCAGGCCCAGGATGGCGAACACGTTCGAGGTGAAGACGATGAAGGGGTCGCTCGTCACCGCGAAGACCGCGGGGACCGAGTCCACCGCGAACACGACGTCAGCCCCCTCGACGGCCGCCAAAGCGGGCAAGAGCGGCGTCGCGCGCCACGCCCCGCCCTCCCGGACGAAGAAGCGGTCGCCGTGCAGGCCCTCGGTGGAGGGAAAGAGTCGGCGCGCCCAGCGCACCGCGGGCGCCTCCCCCTCCGCCTCGGAGGGCGCCCCCCCGAGGAGCATCTTGAGGCCGGTGACGGCCAAGAGGCCCCCGAAGAGATAGAGCGTCCACGAGAAGCGTTCGAGGAGGACCGTCCCCGCCCCGATGAAGGCCCCGCGCATCACCAGCGCCCCGAACACCCCCCAGAAGAGCACCCGATGCTGCTGGGCCGCCGGGACCCGGAACGCGGCGAAGACGGTGAGGAACACGAACAGGTTGTCGACGGAGAGCGACTTCTCGATGGCGTAGCCGGTCAGGAACTCGAGGCCCTTCTCGGGGCCCATCCGGGACCAGACGCCCCCCGCGAAGGCCAGCGCCGCCGCGACCCAGAACGCCGACCAGCCCAGGGACTCCCTCATCGAGGGCGCGTGCGCCCGGCGGTGGAACACCCCGAGGTCCAGCGCGAGCATCGCGCCGACCCCCGCCAAAAACGCCGCCCAGACCTGCCAGCCGACCGCCGCCGTTTCCATCCTCACAGTGTAGCCGGGGACGCTATATTTGTAAAATAGATAATATAATTCTTCTTGATAGTATGTACCTATGATACCCCTGAACTACCACCACCTCTACTACTTCCACGCCATCGCCGCGGAGGGCGGCGTCGCGAAGGCCGCCCGCTCGCTCTTCCTCGCCCAGCCGACCCTGAGCGCCCAGCTCAAGGAGTTCGAGGCCGCCCTGGGCCGCCGCCTCTTCGACCGCGTCGGGCGCCGCCTGGTCCTGACCGAGGACGGAAAGGCTGTCATGCGCTACGCCGAGCAGATCGTCCGACTGGGCCGCGAGCTCTCGGACGACCTGCGGGACCGCCCCCCCGGCGGGGCCCTCTCCGTCCAACTGGGCGTGACCCCCGGCACTCCCCGCGCCGTGGTCGAGGCCCTCGTCGCGGGCGCCCTGGCCGCCGGGGCGTCCCACGCCGACTGCCGCGAAGCCCCCCTGGCCGAGCTGCTCGAGGACCTGGCCGAGCACCGCATCGACGCCCTGCTCTCGGACGCCTGCGACGCGACGCACGGCTCGGCCGCGCGCCGCTGGCGCCGCGTCGCCAGCCTCAAGGTCTCCTTCGCCGGGACGCCGCCCCTCCTCAGACGCCTGGGGAGGCTGCCGGGCGGCCTCTCGGGAGTCCCCCTCTTTCTCCCGAAGGCCCCCGCCTCCCTCCAAGCCCAGGTCCAAACCTACCTCGCCGAGAACGCGGTGGCCGTCCGCGTGGCCGCGGAGGTGCCGGATGCGGAGACCGCGCGGCGCCTAGCGGCCGCGGGCCGCGGCATCGCGCCGCTCGACTCGGTGACCCTCGCCCGGGGGCGCGGGCTGGCCGCCCTGCGCGGCGGCCCCGCGACCCTGCGCCACGAGCTGTGGCTCGCCGTCTCCGCCGGCCGCATCCGCCCGAACCCCGCGGCGGAGAGGCTCTTTAAGACGTTCGCCGTCGGAGAAAGGTAGAATCCGCCCGTGGACCTCCTGCGCTTCGCCCTGCTGACCGGCGTCCCCCTCTTCGCCATCATCAACCCGGTGGCGGCCGTCCCGGTCTTCCTCGCCATCACGCCGACGGATTCGACCGAGGACCGGCTGCGGATGGCCCTGCGCGGGTGCCTGGTCTGCGGCGGCATCTTGGTCGTCTTCGCCGCCCTCGGCACCCACATCTTCAAGATCTTCGGCATCTCGATGCCCTCCTTCCGCGTCGCGGGCGGGCTGATCCTGCTCTTGATGGCCTTAGACAGCCTGCAGGCCGAGCGCGGCAAGATGAAGGAGACCGAGGAGGAGCTGGCGGAGGGCGCGGCCAAAGACGACGTGTCGGTCACGCCGCTGGGCGTGCCGCTCCTCGCCGGCCCCGGCGCCATCTCGACAGTGATCGTCTACGAGTCGCAGGCCTCGGGCCTCGGCCAGACCGCGATGGTCTACGGGGTCATCGCCGCGGTCACGGCGTTGAGCTATTTCGTTTTCTGGGCCTTTCTTAAGGGCGCGACCCGCGTGAACCCGCTGGCGATGAACATCGTCACGCGCCTGATGGGCCTGCTCTTGGCCGCCACCGGCGTAGAGTTCATCCTCGGCGGCTTGACGGCCGCCGGCGTCATCAAGGCGCTTTAATCCGCCCGGTCCGCGGCCCAGGCGGCGAGCGCCGCCTGGAACTCCGCGTCGTCGGCGTCGCTCAGCGCCGTGCGCAGGCGGTTGACCGCCGTGTGGACGCTCGAGGCGAGGTAGGCCGCCTGCAGGGCCGGCGGCAGGCCGGCCGAGAGCGCCGCGCGCGCCGCCCGGTGCGCGAGGTCCACCGAGATCCCCCCCCCGGCCGTGTCCTCGGCCAGGGCCTTCCCCTTGCCTTCGCGGGTGATCAGGCGCTCGGCCGTCGTCCAGGAGCCGGACATCTCCGCGAGCTCTTCGAGGACCGCCTTCGCCCCGGCGACCGGCTCTACGATGCGGGCGCGCTCCGCGGCGGGCGCCGCGGCGTCGGGCCGCGCCGCGGCCCGGGCGCGGGCATGGACTTCGGGAGTGATGGTCGTCTCCCGCTCGAGCGCCTTCTGGTAGCGCGCGGCCTCCTCGACGGTCATCAGCCGGTCGGCTTTCTCCGGCCACAGAGCCCTAAGCAGGGCCAGTTCGGCGGGGGACAGGGCGTAGGTGGACTTGCCCGGGCTCCCACCCTGCGAGGCATAGACCAACGGGGACTCCCCCGACAGGTAGCCCCGCAGCGAAGGCAGGAAGGCCGTGCCCCAGGGAGTGAGGAAGGAAAGCTTCGAGAACAGCATCGCGCGCAGCGCCCCCGTCCCAGGACGCCCCGGCCAAGGCGCCAGCTCGCGGGCGGCGACGCCGAGGACGAAGCCGCGCCAGGGATGCTCGCCCGGGAGCAGGCACTCCGGCCTCCGGATTGCGGCGGCCAAAGCGGCCTCGTAGGCCAGAGGGCCGACGGCCTCCAACGCGACGGCGCGAGGCGGCCCGGAGGGGACGGGATAGAGCAGCGCCTCGCCCTTCTCCGAAACGGCCAAGTGGACGGCCGCGCCTTCGTGCGTTCCCTCCGCCAGACACCCGTACGGCGCTTGATGCGGGCAGGACGGCCGCGGCGGGACCCGGCACCAGGCGACCGCGCCGGCGCGACCCGTGTAGTGGCGCTCGAGGGTCGGGAAGAGGTCCCGCATCCGCGCATCGCCCTCGGCCCGGCCGAAGACGAAGGGCAGGTCCAGGCCGGCGAAGTTCGGCGCCTGCCCGGCGTCCGCCCATAACAGCACCCCGTCGCGCTCCAGCGCCGCCGCCAGCGCGTCGTGCGAGAGCCAGCCGTCCGAGGTCTCGAAGAGCGGGACGCCGCGCGGCCAGGCGGGCCCGCCGGACGCCAGCGAGAAGGCCAGGTAGTCGCGCAGGTGCGCCAGGGCCGCCGCCTCGCGCTCGAGCGGCGGACGCCCCCACACCTCGCGGAACCCGGAGCGGAACCGGCCCACGACCCCGAATGCGACGGGGCAGGAGAACGACGAGGACAGCGTACGATAGAGCCGGTCGGCCGCGCCGGCCGCCGCGGCGGCGAAGGCCTCGTCCGCGGCCCCCTCCACCGCCGCCTCGATGCGCAGGCGGCTCTCCTTGAAGACGACGGCCTCCGGCCGCCCCCCCTTGAGCCCGCGCAGACGGAGTCCGGGGCCGTCGGGCGCGAAGCGCAGGCCCGCCTCCCCCCCCGCGGCGGGGACGCGCACGAGGACGTCGTCGACGCCCGCCTTCTCGAGCAGGCCGGCCGGCTCCCCGCGGCGGCGCGCGCCCGTCCGCACCGGGCGCACGTCGTCGCCGAAGTAGCGCCGCAGCGCGTCCGTCTCGCGGCCCGGAGGGGCCCATACCACCAAACGGCCGGAAGCCGCAGGGCCGAAGGCCCCGGCCCAGGCCACCAACCGGCCGGAGGCCGCCGGCCCGAAGGCCGCCGCGGTGTGGACCCGGCAGTCGGTCCGGCGCGACAGCTCCAAGGCCTCCAAGGACAAGGGCGAGCCGTCCACCGCGGTGAAGAGCGGGGCCTTCCACAGGGCGACGCGGACCGGGTCGGCCCGGTCGCCCTCTAGGGTCGAGAGCAAGGACGCGGCGGATTCCCGCAGCCAGCGAAGCAGACAGGCCTCGTCGGCCAGCTCGTCCTCGAGCGCGTCGCGGACCGCGACGCGGGCCAGGGTCCCCCAGGCCGCCGCGAGGCGGCCGCCGGGCCGGGCGTTCAGGTGGCGCGCCCAGAGCGCGGCCATGCCGGGTCCGGCCAAGCGCTCCGAGCGGCCGGAGGCCAGGTCGGAGGAGCGCGCGACGGCGCAGCGCAGCAGGCGGGGAAGCTTGGCGCTCAAGGTGTCGCCCAGGCGCGCCAGGCGCTCGTCGCGGACCACCCCGTTGAGCGAGGCGTTGAGGCCGAGGCGGTCGTCGTTGGCCCAGCCGTCGACCTGCGCGGCGCCGTGGAGGACGAAGCTCACCGTCGCCGCCGCGACGCCCTGCACGCAGACCAGCAGGTTCGAAGTCACCCGCGGCTCGGCCGGCACGCGCAGGCAACCCCGCACGCCCCCGTCATCGAAGGACAGCTCGGCGGGCGCGGGGCGCGGCCGCGCGCCGCGGACCGAGAGCTGTTCGGCGTAGACCGGGGCCTTGGCGGCCAACGCGGCCTTGAGTTCGGCCAGCCCGGGCAGGCCGACGGCCGGAGCGACGAGCCGGACGGTCGTGGCATGGGAAGAGGACGGCTCCGAGGCTTCCAGCTCCGACGGCGAGCGCACCGTCACGGCCCGCAGGCCGCTCTCGAGCACCAGGCGGCGCGGGCGCGCCCGCAGCGCGGTCAGGGCCGCCAGGCCCCAGGCGCGCAGCCGAGGGTCCGGGGACTCGCCGGTCACCGCGGCGAACGGGTCGGCGACCGCCTCGGGAGGCAGCGGAGCCCCGTCGAACTCGACCACGAGGTCGCGCCCGTCCCGGCGCAGGTCGAAACGCCCGGCCCCCGAGGCCGCCGCGACCCGCGCCAGCGGGAGCAAGAAGAGCTCCGGCGAGGGAAGCATGAACTGCATGAGTTTTTTAAGCGCCCGCTCCCGGTCGACCACGAAGGAGCCGCCCCCCGCGCGCTCCCCCTCGGGCGGAGCCGCGGCGGCGGAGACGGCGCGGGCCGGCAGGCCGTGGGTCGCGAGCCCCGCCAGCTCGTCGGCGAGTGCGGAGGGGAACGCTCCTCCCCGGAACCGCAGGAACCCCGAGCCCGGGACCTCCTTGTTGTAGGTCTTGAGCCAGCTAGAGGCGAACGCTCCGACCCCGGCCAGGACCTCGGTGACGCAGGCCGCGTCGACGCAGCGCAGGGCCTCGTCGGGCGTCTTGAGACCCCACGCTTTTCCCGCCTCGGTCACGGACGGCGGACCGGGCATCTCCCAGTCCCAGCGCACGGGAATGTCGAGGACGGCCTCGTGGGTTCCCGCGTCCTCGCGGTACTTGTAGGTCCCGTCGGGCAGCCCGCGGTAGTAGAACGGCGTGTCGCCGGCCCAGACCAGCCGCCCACCGGCGTCCATGTAGCGGCGCCCGAGACAGAAGGGCGAGAGGTCGTCGAAGACGGTGTCGGGCGCGACCCCGTGGAGGAGGACGCAGACCGACCCCGCCGCGCCCGCGGCGACCTGGGCGCGCAGCCAGCCGCGGAGCGCGTCGGCGTCGAGCGGCGCGAAGCCGTGGGTCGACGCGAGGCGTGCGGCGGCGGCCTGCGGGTTGTCGGACCAGGCCCCGGGGTAGCGCGGGTCGGAGAAGACGACCCGCGGGACGGCCTCCGCCTTGTCGTCGCGCCAGGAGTCCGGCGCGGCGAAGGGCGCTTCGAAGCCGCGCAGCGCGAGCCGCGCCAGCTCGTTGACCTGGGCGTTCCACCAGTTCGCGGCGAAGGTCCCGCCCCGGTAGCGCAGGAAGCCCTGGAGCGGATAGCGGGGGTTGTACACCTTGTGCCAGGTCGCGGCGTTCGCCCTGTCCCCGGATTGCCGCGGATACTGGCGCAGCGCCGTCACTTGGTCGGCGAGGACGCAGCGCTCCCCCGAGTCGAAGGCTTCCAAGCCCCAGCCGCGCCCCGCCTCGGTGACCTGGGCCGTCCCGGAACTGCCCCAGACGTGGTCGATGCCGAGGACGGCCTTATGCCCTTCGTCCCCCCACTCCTTGCGGCCGCCGTCGGCGGTCCCGATCTGATAGAAGGGGACGTCGCCGACGCTCACGAGACGGCCGCCGGCGTCCAAGTAGCGCCGCGCCGTGCACTGCGCCGACTTCTTCTCGGCGATGGTGTCCGGGACGAAGCCCTGCAGCAGCACGCACACCGTCTTCGAGGGGTCGCGCGCCGTCGCCGCCTTCATCCACGCGGCCAGCCGCCGCGCGTCCAGCACGATGAAGCCGTGGCGCAGCGCCAACAGGCGCGCGATGCCGGCCGGGTCGTGGACCCACCCGGTCTCGTAAGCCGGGTCGTAGAAAGCGACGCGCTCGAAGTCGGCGTCTTCCATGGTGACGCCGTCAGTATAGGGGAGCGGCTAGGTCTTCGCCAGCCTCGCTAGATAGGCCCGGATGCGCTTGGCGTTCGCGCCGAAGTCGCCGCGGCCCGCGCGGGACTTGGAGCGCATGTGCACCGCGCAGCCGCCCGGCGCGGGTCGCACCTCGACGACGACGTCGTCCTGCCAGCGGAACAGGCGCGTGGTCGCGACGGCCTCGAGGCGACGCGCCGCGGGGTCCTCCGCGACGACCTCCCAGCGCTCCATGGCCTTGGCCGCCGCGACGGCCTTCGCGAAGCAGGCTTCGGGCGGCTCGAAGCGCGCCAAGGGGGCCAGGTCCGGGTAGGCCAAGCGCTGCACCGGGACGTTTCCCGGGGGGTAGCCCATGTCCCTTCCTTTATTAGGGGCGGTCTGGGCCAGGACGACGTAGGCCGGCGGCGTCTCCGGAGTCGTCGTGACGTCGTTGATCATCGGGAAGAAGAACATGGGGGAATCCTAGCACTGTTGCATCAGGGGTCAGACGCCTCCGTTGCAATTCTCCCAGGGTCTACAGGGTGTCGGCCGTCACCTTTCAAGGCGGGTCCTGCCCGCGCATCCGAGTCCTCCGCTCCCCCGAACCCGTGAACCTGACGGTTCCCCCGCGACGAGCGCGGGGGCCCCCTCCCACGGGGTCGCTTCGGACTCGGCCGCGCGGTCACCCGCCGCGGCTCGTCGACGGCCTAGCCTTAAATCGCATCGAGTTATCCACAACTCGCCCCGGGGCGAGTCGCTAGTCGGGATTTGCTCGCGCCGGGTCGTCGGCGAGACGGCGGGTGGCCGCAGGGGCGCACTCGCAGCGACCCCGTGGGAGGGGGCCCCCGCGCCCGCTAACAAGAAGCCGTTGTTCGAAGCGGGCACGTAGCGGGGGAACCGTCAGGTTCAAAGGTCCGGGGGAGCGGAGAGCGCGTCCCTGCGGACCGGGCCCGCCCTCTCGCCGCGACGGCCGCAGCGCGTCTAACTCCGCGAACTTGGAGAATTCCCCGCTTGACGGAAACGAACCCCCCCGCCATCCTATGCCCGTGGACCTCAAGTCTCTGGCGAAATACGCCGCCATCGCCGGCCTGCTCGCCTCCGCTTGGTTCCTCGTGAAGGCGCTCAAGCCCCGCGAGGCCGAGCTCCAGGTCATCGACACCCGCAGCGGCGAGTTCGGCGACATGTCCTCCGCCGCCCAGAAGCGCGCCGCGGGCGCCGGCAACGACGCCGACGTCTCCGGCCTCGACATGGTCCCCACGTCCTCGCTCCCCCTGGCCGGGCCCGACCGGTCGGCGCCGCCCGCCCCGGCCGCGGCCCCGGTCGCGGCGACCCCCGCCCCGGCGGCCGAACCCGAACCTGCCCCCGCTCCGAGCCGCCCGGCCCGCCGCGAGAAGCCTCGGCTGCAGGCGACGGAGTCGACGACGTCCCGCCCCGCCGCAACCTCCTCGGCCTTCATGGCCGCCCCCGAAGACGAGGAACGGAAGGGCCAGAAGAAGTGAGCCGGCGCGCGTGGACGTGCGCCGCCCTGGCGGCCGCCTTGGGAGCCTGCGCGAAGAGCGAGGCGCCCGTCCCTCAGCCTGCGCCCGCCGCCCCCGCCGCCCGCGACGTCGTGCTCTTTCTGGGAGACTCCCTCACCGCCGGCTACGGCCTCCCTCAGGAGGAGTCCTACCCCGCCCTGCTCGAAGCGCGCTGGCGCGCCGAAGGCCGCGGGCGCCGCGCGCGCAACGCCGGGGTGAGCGGCGCGACCTCGGCCGGAGTCCTCGAGAACCTTTCCTGGAGCCTGGCCCCCGACGTGGCCGTCGCTGTCGTCGCGGTCGGCGGCAACGACGGCCTCCGGGGCCTGAGCGTGCCGGAGCTCGAGAAGAACCTCGACGCCATCGTCTCGCGCGTGCAGGCGGCCGGCGTCAAGGCCGTCGTCGCGGGGATGCGGATGCCCCCGAACTACGGGAAGGACTACGCGGAGCGCTTCGCCGCGGTCTACCCGCGCGTCGCGGCGCGCCGCAAGGCCGCGCTCGTCCCGTTCCTCCTCGAGGGCGTCGCCGGACGCAAGGCCCTCAACCAGCCCGACGGCATCCACCCGAACGCCGAAGGACAGCGCGCGGTGGCCGAGACCGTGCACGCGGCGCTCCTCAAGGAGGGCCTGCTGTGAGCGGCGAGCCCCTGCTGTCCTTGGAGGGCGTCTCGAAGGACTACTCCTCGCCGGCCGGCCCGCTGCGGGTCCTGCACGGCGTGTCGCTGACCGTGGGCCCGGGGGAGACGCTCGCGGTGACGGGCCCCAGCGGCTCGGGGAAATCCACCTTGCTGGGGCTCATGGCCGGGCTCGAGCGCCCGGACGCGGGCCAGGTACGCCACCGCGGCCGCGACCTGGGCGCCTTGAGCGAGGACGGTCTGGCCGCCTGGCGGCGCGAGATGGTGGGCTTCGTGTTCCAGAGCCA
>SCTT01000523.1 GCA_004322435.1 bacterium | reverse complement strand
GGCGGCCCCAGACCTCGACGGCCTGCGTGTAGAAGCGCAGGTGGTAGAGGGCCATGCCGTCCTTGTAGAGCGCGGCCGGCGCGCCTTTCGCCAGCGGCAGCTGGTCCGAGTCCTTGAAGTTCTCGATGATGCGCCGGTACTGGGCGGACGCCTCGTCGTACTTCTGCGCACGGAACAGGGTGTCGCCGATCTGGTACTCGGCCTTCGGCGTCTCGGGGGCCTTCGGGAACTGGTCGCGCAGGCGGCCCCAGACCTCGACGGCCTGCGTGTAGAAGCGCAGGTGGTAGAGGGCCATGCCGTCCTTGTAGAGCGCGGCCGGCGCGCCTTTCGCCTGCGGGTTCTCGCGGACGAACTTGTCGTAGAGCTGGTGCGCCTCCTCGAACTGCTTCTGGTTGTACATCGAGTCGGCGATGCCGATCTGGTTGGCGCTCGAGAAGGAGTACGAGGACTTGGCGACCTGCATGAGCTCCGAGAGCTTGCGGCGCATCTCGAGGGCCATGTCGTCGTCGCCGAGCATCTGGTAGCACCAGGCCAGGCCGTCCTGCGCGTAGAAGGCGGCCTGCTCGTGCGGATAGACCTTGAGGATCATCTCGTAGATGGCCTTGGCCTCGTCCACGCGGTTCATGTTGAGGTACGCCTCGGCCGCGTACAGGTAGCTGAGGCTGCGCCAGTGCGACTGCGACGGCGGCAGGTGGCGGAAGATGAACTGGTAGGAGGTCAGGATGGCGTTGTAGCGCTTGAGCTCGAGCTGGGTCTTGAGGATGGAGAACAGGGCCTGCTCGGCGATGTCCGAGGTCGGCGCCAGGTCGATGATGCGCTGGAAGGCCGTCACCGCCTCGTCGGGGCGCTTCATCATCAACAGCGAGTTGGCCATCACGATGTAGACGTTCTTCGCGAGCGTGTTCGTCGGGTAGAGCGACAGGAAGTTCCGGCAGGTCTGGGCCGCCTGCGCGTAGTCCGAGACCTGGAACTGGGTCCAGGCCAGCTTGTAGTGCGCCAGCGGCGAGATGCGGATGGTCTCGGGGTACTGCGTGATGACCTTCGTGTAGGCGAAGAGGGCGTCGCGGTGCTGTTCGGCGACCAGGTAGGACTCGGCGATGAAGTACTGGGCCAGCGGGGCGAAGAAGTCCTGCGGGTAGCGGTCGATGACCGACTGGAAGTGGGCCCGGGCCTCGACGTAGTCGGCCTGCTGGAAGTGCGCGGAGCCGATGCGGAACAACGCCGACACGCGCAGCGCCGAGTCGGGGTACTTCGAGAGGAAGCGCTGGTACTTCGTGACCGCGCCGTCGAAGTCCTTGGCCAGGAAGAACGAGTCGCCGATGAAGAACTCGGTCTCCTCGACGAGCACCGATTCGGGATACTCGCGCACGAGGCGCTCGAAGGCGGCGGCGGCCAGGTACGGGCGCTTCGACAACAGATACGTCTTGCCCAGGTAGAACTGCGCCTCGGCCGACTTCACCAAGGACAGCGCCTTCTCGGCGTTGGCGTAGTCGCCCTTGTGCAGGCTGATGATGCCCTGCACGTAGAGGACCTCGGGGACCTTCAGGTAGTTGGGGTAGGTCTCGCCGAGGAGGAACAGGTTCGCCTCGGCCTGGCTGAACTGCTCGAGCGCCAGGTTCGCGAAGATGATGCCCATCCAGGATTCGGGCACCAGGTAGGACTTCGAGAAGTCCTTCTCGATGCGCCGCCACTCTTCGATGGCCCGCCCCCAATCCTTCCCGTTGTAGGCCGCCTCGCCGATGCGGTACTGGGCCGAGGAGCGCAGGCCGCCGTCGGCCTTCCGGTGGCGGTCGAGGACCTTCTTGAAGGCCTGCTCCGCCTGCACCAACGCCTGGGCCGCGGCGCTGTTCTTGGGGGAGAGGAGGCGGTCGGTCGTGGTCTTCTTGGAGTCGGCCTCGTTTTTGAGGATCTTGAGGGCCTGGTCCATCGAGCCCTCGCCGACCATGAACTGCGCGTCGGCCGCGCGCGGGCTGTCCGGGAAGCGCTGCAGGAAGCGCTCGAAGGCCTCGATGGAGGCGGCCTTGTCGCGGGACGTCTCGCCGTAGAGCTGGGAGGCGGAGTTGAACGCCTCCTCCTCGTCCTTGTTGGGGCGGTCCGGCCGGGCGGCGGAGGCCGTCAGGGGGAGGAGCAGGAGGAGCGCGAAGAGATTTCTCATGAAAGGGACGGGGCCAGCGCGCGAGTGCGCGCCTCCTCGACGAGCTTGGCGACGAAGTCCGCGGACTTCAGGCCGTTGATTTGGACGCCGTCCTGCCGGCGCACGCTGACGACCCCGGCCTCGACGTCGCGCGGGCCCAGCACGGCCATGTAGGGGACCTTCTCCAACGTCGCCTCGCGGATCTTGTGGCCGATCTTCTCGGGGCGGAGGTCGAGCTCGACGCGCAGGCCGGCGGCGACCAGCTCGGCCGCGAGCTTCTGGGCAGGCTCGTCTTGCTTGTCGGTCAAGGTCAGGACCTTGACCTGGACCGGCGACAGCCACAGCGGGAACTTGCCGGCGTAGTGCTCGATGAGCACCCCGACGAAGCGCTCGAAGGAGCCGAAGATGGCGCGATGGATCATCACAGCGAAGTCGTCGCCGCCGTCCGAGGTGCGCATCTTCACGTCGAAGCGGCGCGGCAGCACGAAGTCGAGCTGGATGGTGGCCATCTGCCACTCGCGGCCGATGGCGTCGCGGACCTTGAGGTCGATCTTGGGGCCTTCTACGGCCCCAAGAT
>SCTT01000522.1 GCA_004322435.1 bacterium | reverse complement strand
AGACGCGCTTCATCATGCCCTCGACGACCGCGTGGACGTCCTCCTCGCGCACGAAGGACATCTCGAGGTCGATCTGGGTGTGCTCGAACTGGCGGTCGGCCCGCAGGTCCTCGTCGCGGAAGTTCCGGGCGAGCTGGTAGTACTTCTCGACGCCCGAGACCATCAGGATCTGCTTGAAGAGCTGCGGCGACTGGGGCAGGGCGTAGAAGCTCCCGGGGTGCAGGCGCACGGGGACCAGGAAGTCGCGCGCGCCCTCGGGGGTGGACTTGGTCAGGCAGGGCGTCTCGATCTCCAAGAACCCCTGCTCGTCCAAGTAGCGGTGCACCGAACCGGAGACCTTCGCGCGCATCGTGAGGTTCTTGAGCATCCGCGGGCGGCGCAGGTCGACGAAGCGGTATTTGAGGCGCGTCTCCTCGCCGGGCTGCGCGTCGTCGTCGACGGGGAACGGCGGGGGCTTGGCGACGTTGAGGAGCCGGATCTCGGCGGCCTCGATCTCCACGGCCCCGGTCGGCAGGTTCGGGTTCTCGCGGCCGGCCAGGCGCCCGCGCACCTTCCCCGACACCGAGACGACGTACTCGGAGCCCAGCTCGCCGGCGGCCTTGAAGACGGCGGCGTTCTGGGGCTCGGCCACCACTTGGCACATCCCGGAGCGGTCGCGGAGGTCGAAGAAGTAGAGCCCGCCGTGGTCGCGGCGCGCGTGGACCCAGCCGGCGACCGAGACGGTCTGCCCGGCGTCCGAAGCCCGCAGGGAGCCGCAGGGGCGGGTGCGGTAGGGGTTCTCGGTCATGGGTTCGTCCTGGGGGGCGCCGGAGTGAGGAGCTTGCGGGAAGCGGTCTGGACGAGGTCCTCGATGCGGACCTCCTCCTGCGTGCCGGCGGCCATGTCCTTGAGGACGCAGGCCGGGGGCATCTTGGCCAGCTCCGTCTCGCCGATGATGACGCACAGCCGCGCGCCGCGCCGGCCGGCTTCCTTGAGCTGGGCCTTGAGGCTCGAGGCGAAGAGGCCCCCGTCGGCGCGCAGGTCGAAGCGGCGCAGGGCCTCCACGAGGCGAGTCCCTTCGGCGACGGCCCGGCCTTCGGGCGTCTGCACCGCGACGTAGACGGAGCAGGAGTCGGGCGAGGGGCCGAGCGCGGCCAAGGACGGGTCGGCGGCCTCGGCGGCCATCAAAAGGCGCTCGACGCCCAGGCCCCAGCCCACCGCCGGGGTGTCGGGCCCCCCCATCGCGGCGACCAGCGCGTCGTAGCGCCCGCCGCCGGCCACGGCGTCCTGGGAGCCCAGGCCCTCCGCCGAGAACTCGAAGACGGTGCGCGTGTAGTAGTCGAGGCCGCGCACCAACGTCGGGTCGGGATGCGTGTGGGGCAGGTTGTTGACGGCCAACAGCGTCGAGACCGCGCCCACGTGCTCGCGGCAGGGCCCGCAGGGCTCGAGGCGCGGCGCCTCGGCGGCCAGGCGCGGCCCGTCGCCCTTGCAGTCGAGGACGCGCATCGGGTTCCGGTCCACGCGGCGGCGGCAGCTCTCGCAGAGGGACTCGAGCCGGGAGGAGAGGAACTCCTTAAGGCGCGTCCGGTAGGCCGGCCGGCAGGAGGGGTCGGCGTCGCAGCCGATGTTGTTGAGGCGCAGGCGCACCTTGTCGCCCAGGCCCAGCGCGTCGAAGAGGGCCTTGAGCGCGAGGATGGACTCGACGTCGGCGGCGGGGTGCGGGTTCCCGAGGGTCTCGACGCCGAACTGCTCGAACTCCCGGTAGCGGCCCTTCTGCGGCCGCTCGGCGCGGAACATCGACCCCATGTAATAGAGCTTGGTGACCCCGCCCAGCTGGCGCAGGTTCTTGTTGAGCCAGGCGCGGACCACGCCCGGGGTGCCCTCGGGGCGCAGCGCGAACTCGTCGTGGCCCTGGCAGTGGACCGAGAACATCTCCTTCTCGACGATGTCCGAGGTCTCGCCGGTGGACTTGACGAAGAGCTTGGCCTCCTCGACGGTGGGCAGGCGCACCTCCGAGAACCCGTAGCGCGCGAGCGTCCGGCGCGCCAGGGCTTCGAGCGCGGTCAGGCGGTGGGCGTCGGGGGCGGTGAGGTCGCGGAAGCCCCGGACGGGCTGGGTCGTCTCTACGCCCATGGCCGCTAGTCCGTCGCGACCGAGGCGGAGACGATCTGGTCGAGCTTCGCGGGCTCGAGGAGGACGATGGTCCCGTCGACCGCGTCCACGAGCCCGGCGCGGCGCAGCGTGGCGAGCGCGCGGGAGAGCGGCTCGCGCGTGGTCCCGACGAGGTCGGCCAGGTCCTGGTGCGTGTAGCGGCGCGGCAGCTCGACGGGGGCGGTCCCGCCCTTGTCGACGTTCTTCGACAGGTCGCGCAGGGTCTTCGCGACGCGGCCGAGGACGTTCCGGAACAGCAGGTCCTCGATCTCCTCGTCGGCGACGCGCAGGCGGTCGGAGACGGCCTGCAGCATGTAGAAGCAGAGCTTGCGGTCCTTCTCCATGAGCCTGCGGAAGTCCCTCTTGTGGATGAGGAGCAGGCTCGTGGGCTCGACCGCCTCGGCCGACGCCGAGCGCGTCTTGCCGGTGATGACGGCCATCTCGCCGAAGAAGTCGCCCGCGCCGAGGTAGGCGAAGGTCTTGCGGCGGCGGCCGCCGCCCGAGAGGAAGATCTTCACGCGGCCGCGGATGACGACGAACATGTGGTCGGCGGCGTCCGCGCGCGAGAAGATGCGTTCGCCGGGTCCGAAGTCGCCCTGGCGCGAGATGGCCAAGAGGCGCTTCTGGGCCGGGGGCGGCAGGAGCCCCACCAGGCCGAACTTCTTGATGTGTGAAAGCAGCATGAGGCGGACTATATCAATTCGTGAGCGATAGGAGGTCGGGGTGGGCCGTGAGGGCGCCGAGGGCGTCCAAGAGGGTCCGGACCTCCTCGCGCTGGGCTGGGGTCGCTGGCTTCGGCCGCCCCCCCTCCGTGTCGATGGGGACGAGCTCGGCCTTCGTCACGCCGTCTTGGGTGAGGGTCAGGCGCGCGATGAGGCTCTTCTCGGTGCCCGGGGTGGGCGACTCGAAGAGGAAGTTCCCGACGCTGTGGACGACGAGCGTCTTGCCGATGACTTCCGCGGCATGGACCACGTGCGGATGGTGGCCGACCACGGCGTCGGCCCCCCCCGCGGCCGCGGCCTTGGCGAAGGCGCGCTGGATCTCGTTGGGCTCGGTCGCCAGTTCGGTCCCGCCGTGGAATGAGACCACCAGCACGTCGCAGAGCTTCTTCGCCTCGCGCACCCAGCCCTCGACGCGGGTTAGGTCGGAGAACGCGGTGCCGGGCTTGGCTTTCCCGGCCCAGTTCTCCGAGGGGAACGTGCTGGTGAGGGCCAGCAGCCCGACTTTGAGGCCGTTTCTCTCGAAGACGTAGGGGCGCCGGGCCTCGCGCACGTCCCGGCCGGCCCCCAGATGCGGCAGGCCGGCCTTGTCGAGCGCCTCGAGCGTGTCGGCCAGCCCCTCGGCCCCGTAGTCCATCACGTGGTTGTTGGCCAGCCCCACCGCGCCGAAGCCGCAGGCCTTGAGGATGGGGGTGCGTTCGGGCGGCGCGCGGAAGGTGAACTTCTTTACGGCCGGGGTCCCGCGCTTGGTGAGCGGCTCTTCGAGGTTGCCGAGGAGGAAGTCCCCGGCCAGGGAGCCCTTCACGAGCGCCACCGGCGCGGAGTCGCCCTCCGAGAGCGCGATAGCCCCGACCGGCCCGTCGAGCCGGATGTCCCCGACGACGACGAGGGTGACGAAGGCGGCGGTGCTTAGAACCGCCACGCGGCGACCTTGGGCAGCGCGGCGACGTCGGTGGGGTCGAGGGCCAGGGGGGTCACGGAGATGTAGCCGGCGCGGACGGCCGAGATGTCGGTGCCGGGGAGGTCGCGGCCCCGGACCCAGCGGCCCGCCATCCAGAAGTAGTGGTCGCCGCGCGGGTCGCGGCGCACGGCGACGTTCTGGTCGTAGAGCCGCTCGCCGAGGCGCACGGTCTTCCAGCCCTTGACCGACTCGGGCGGCAGGGCCGGGACGTTCACGTTGAGGAGGACGGGGCGCTTGGGGCCTTTGAGGAGCCTTTGGGCGACGCGCACCGCGAACGCCGCGGCGGCGCGGTAGTCGCCCTTACCCCCCTTGAGACCCTGGCTGACGGCGACGGCGGGCACGCCCAGCATGGCCGCCTCGGAGGCCGCGGCGACCGTGCCGGAATAGATCACGTCCGAGCCCATGTTGTGGCCGCGGTTGATGCCGCTGACCACGAGGTCCACGCCGGAGCGCATCAGGTGCAGGACCCCGATGCGCGCGCAGTCGGCGGGGGTCCCGTTGATGGCGTAGAGGCCGGGGCCGTGGGGCTTGAGGCGCAGGGGCTTGTGGAGCGTCAGACAGTGGCTGGCCGCGGAGCGCTCGCGCTCGGGGACGATGGCCGTGACCTTGCCGAGCGGGGCGAGCGCCTCGCGCAGCGGCGCCAGCCCCTCGCCGTGGAGGCCGTCGTCGTTGACGACCAGAATCCTCTTCTCCCGCGCCACGACCTTAATTTAGCAATTCAAGAACTAAAGGGTCAGGCACGATTCGGAACTAAATCGCCCGCTTGGCGGCCTTCTCGACGAGGTCGGCGAGGAGGCGGGCGGAGTCGCGGGCGGGCGGGAGGCCCAGGGAGGCGTACGCATCGGCCATCGCCCGCCGCTTCTCGGTGGAGCCGAGCACGGAAGCCGCGGCGGCGCCGAGGCGCGCCGCGTCGAGCCCGGCCTCGGGCAGGCGCAGCGCGGCGCCGGCCGACTCCAAGACGCGGGCATTGGCGTCCTGGTGGTCCCCGGCGGCGTGCGGGTAGGGCACGAGGAGGGCGGGCAGGCGTTGGGCGGCGAGCTCGGCGAGGGTGCTGGCCCCGGCGCGGCAGACCGCGAGCTCCGAGGCGGCGTAGGCGCGGTCCATGCCGTCGAGGTAGGACAAGACGACGGCCGGCACCTGGGCCGCCGCGTAAGCGGCCCGGGCCTCGGTTTCGCCGTCCTTCCCGGCCAGGTGCAGGGCCTGGAGCGTGCCGACGCTCGCGCGCGCGGCGGCGAGGGCCGGGGCGGCCAGCCGATTGAGGGCGCGCGCGCCCTGCGAGCCGCCGAGCACGAGGACGGTCGTCAGCGCGGGGTCGAGGCCCAGCCCGCGCCGCGCGGGCTCGGCCTCGCCGCGCTCGAGGAGCTCGGGGCGCAGCGGCGTCCCGGTCAAGACGCCTTTCGTCCCTTCGGCCGACGGGAGCCCCAGGGCCAGGGCGTCGCTCAAAGGCCGGCACAGGCGGTTCGCTAGGCCCAGCACGGCGTTGGATTCGTGCAGCACGACGGGGACGCCGCGCAGGCGCCCGGCCAGGGCCGCGGGCAAGGTCAGATAGCCGCCCATGCCGACCACGACGTCCGGCTGCCAGGCGCGGACGATGGCTCGGACCGTCCAAAGGCCGCGCGCGGTGCGCACCGGCAAGGTCAGCCAGGCCTTGCTGGGGCGGCGTGGGAGGCCCGAGAGGTCGAGCTCGGTCCAGGGCAGGCCCAAGGCGTCGAGGCGCGGGCCGGCGGGGTCTCCCTTGCGCAGCAGGAATAGGGACTCGTGGCCCCGGGCCGCCAACTCGCGCGCGAGCGCGTAGCCGGGGTAGAAGTGCCCGCCGGTGCCGCCGGAGGCGATGAGGGCGCGCACGCTAGCGGCGGGGCGCTTCAGCGGCGTGGCGCGAGATGCTCAGGAGGATGCCGACCGCGGCGGTCGTCACGAGGAGGGACGAGCCCCCGTACGAGAAGAACGGCAGCGGCAGGCCCTTCGTGGGGATGATGCCCATCGACATCGCCATGTTGAAGAAGCCCTGGAGCGTGATGAGGAAGGTGAGGCCGGCCGCGAGGAGGGTCCCGTAGAGGTCGGGGGCGCGGCGCGCGATGGCGAGCCCGCGCTGCAAAAAAAGCACGAAGAGCACGAGCACCCCGGCGCCGCCGAGGAGGCCCAGCTCCTCGCAGAGCACGGGGAAGATGAAGTCGGTGTGCGGGGCGGGCAGGTAGAGGAGCTTGACGTCCGAGTGCCCCAGCCCCTTGCCGAGCCACCCGCCCGAGCCGACGGCCAAGAGCGACTGCGAGAGCTGGTAGCCCGTGCCGCTCGCGTCCGCGAACGGGTCGAGGAAGCTCATCACGCGCGCGCGGCGGTACGGGTAGGCCCAAAGCTGCCAGACGACGACGGGGACCGCGGCCGCCAGCGTGTAGCCGAGGGAATCCAGGCGCGCCCCTCCGACGAAGAGCGTCAGCACCGCGACCGCGAAGATGAGCGAGGGCGTGCCCAAATCCGGCTCGAGGCCGATGAGGACGAGCATCGTGCCGACGACGGCCCAGGGGATGGCCACGCCCTGCACCGGGCTGCCGATGCGGGAGCGCTTGCGGTCGAGGTAGTCGGCCAAGAAGAGCAGCACCGTGAGCTTGGCGAACTCCGCCGGCTGCAGGCCGAAGCCGCCGAGCTTGATCCAGCGCCGGGCGCCGCCGATCTTCGGCCCGAAGAGGACGGCCACGAGGACGACGGCCGTCCCCGCCAAGGCGGGCCAGACCCACTCGCGCAGGCGCTGGTAGGGCACGCGGCTCAAGAACATCATGCCGGCCAGGCCGACCGCGCCGAACATCACCTGGCGCTTCACGTAGAAGAGCGGGTCGCCGCACTCCTTGTCGGCGAGGATGGCGCTCGAGGAGTAGAGGGCGACGATGCCCGCCGCGAGCATCACGACGGCCAACAGCAGGAGGTTCGAGTCGAGGCCCTTCGCGCGCCGGTTCATTTCGGCCTCCCGCCGTGCTCGTCCAAGAGCTCCTTGAAGACGCGGCCGCGGTGCTCGTAGTCGGTGAACTGGTCGAAGGAGGCGCAGGCCGGCGAGAGCAGCAGCGTCTCCCCCTTCTGGCCCAGTTGGAAGGCGACCTTCACCGCCTGTGCGAGCGTCTCGCAGGGGAAGACGTGCGCCGCGCCCTGCAGGTCCGCCTCGACCCGCGCGGCCGCCTCGCCGATGGTCAGCACGGCCTTGACCTTGCGCGACACCGCGGCGCGCAGGCCGGCGAAGCCGCCGGGCTTGGGGCGTCCGCCGAGGACCAGCAGCACGCTCTTGTCCTCGGGCATCGTCGCGAGGGCGACCAAGGTGGAGTCGACGTTCGTGGCCTTCGAGTCGTTGACGCAGCGCAGGCCCTTGCGCGTCCCGCACTCCTCGAGGCGGTGCTCGACGCCCTTGAACGCCTTGAAGGCCTTGGCGACCGCCTCGGGCTTCACGCCGCGGGAGACGGCCAAAAGGGCGGAGGCCATCGCGTTCTGGAGGTTGTGCTCGCCGGGGAGCTTGGGCGGGGCGACCTTCACCGGCTTCTTCCAGCCGGGCAGGCGCAGCAGGATCTTCCCCCCCTCGGGCCAGGCGGCCGTCATCGTGGCCGGGGAGCGTCCGAAGAAGAGCTTGCGGGGGCGGCAGTCCCGGGCCATCGACACGACGCCCGGGTCGTCGGCGTTGAACACGCAGGCCGTGCGGCGCTCCATGAAGCGGAACACCTTGGCCTTCGCGGCGGTGTACTCGGCCATCCCGCCGTGATGGTCCAGGTGGTCGGGGGTCAGGTTCAGGATGGCGGCGGCGTCGGGCGCGAAGCGCCGGCTGTCCTCGAGCTGGTAGCTCGAGGTCTCGAGGACGAGGACGTCCCCCTTCTTGACCGAGCCCACCGCCCCGCAGACGGCCTCGCCGACGTTGCCCAAGAGGTGCACGCGCCGGCGCGCGGCCTTGAAGACGGCGGCGGTCAGCGTCGCGGTGGTGGTCTTTCCGTTGGTGCCGGTGACCGCGACGACCTCGACCGGGGGCATGAAGGCCAGCGCGATTTCCAGCTCGCTGAAGACGGGGATGCCGGCGGCCTTGAGCTTCTCGAGCACGGGGGCCTTCGACGGGATGCCGGGGCTCTTCACCGCGAACCGGCACTTGAGCACGCGGTCCGAGTGGCCGCCGCCCTCCCACTGCACGCGCTCGGGCAGCTTCGCCGCGGCGGCGCGCAGCTCCTTGTGAGGGCGCTCGTCGGAGAGGAGGACCCGGAAGCCCTTCTTGGCCAAGAGGCGGGCGGCCGCCAAGCCGGAGCGGCCCATCCCGAGCACCGCGGCCGGCCCGACGCCCCAGACTTCGGGGCGGAAACGGTCGGAAGGCGGCGGAGGCTTGGGCGGGCGGGGCTTGCGGGCCTTCGCGGGCGCCTTCTTAGCAGCCTTCTTTTTCGTGACCCGCCTCTTGGTCGTACCCATCAGCGGATCTTTAGCGACGCGAGCGCGGCCATCATCAGCACGATGCTGACGATCCAGAAGCGGACCGTCACCTTGGGCTCGGCGACGCCCGAGAGCTCGAAATGGTGGTGGAGCGGGGCCATCAGGAAGATGCGCTTGCCCCCGCGCAGCTTGTAGGAGCCCATCTGGAGGATCACGGAGAGGGTCTCGACGACGAACACGCCGCCGACGATGGGCAAGAGGAGCTCCTGCTTGACGCAGAGCGCCACGGTGCCGATGACCCCGCCCAAGAACAGCGAGGACGTGTCGCCCATGAAGACCTGGGCCGGGTACGAGTTGTACCAGAGGAACCCCAGGCAGGCCCCGATGAGGCCGCCCAAGAAGACCGTGATCTCGCCGGCGCCGGGGACATGGGGCAGCAGCAGGTACGTCGAGAACTTCACGTGGCCGCACATGTAGGCGAACACGCCGTAGGTGATGGCGCTGAAGATGGTCGTGCCCGCCGCCAGGCCGTCGAGGCCGTCGGTGAGGTTCACGGCGTTCGAGGAGCCGACCAGGAGGAGCACGGCCAGCACGTAATAGAGCGAGCCCAGCTCCAGCCAGACGTTGGGGAGGTAGGGGACCAAGAGCGAGGTCTGGTGCTCGGAGCTGGGCGGGTTGACCGCGAGGAGCCCGACGACGACCAGCGCGGTCGCGATCTGCACCGCGAACTTGACGCGAGAGGGCGCGCCCTTGGGGTCCTTGCGCACGAGCTTGAGCCAGTCGTCCCAGAACCCGACCGCGGTCAGCGTCGCCGACACGAACAGCAGGATCCAGGTGTAGCGGACGTCGAGGCGCATCCACAAAAGCGACGAGAGCGCCACCGCCGCCACGATGAGCACGCCCCCCATGGTCGGGGTCCCCTCCTTCGAGAGGTGCGACTGCGGCCCGTCCTTGCGCTGCGACTGGCCGACCTTCTTCGAACGGAGCCAGGCGATGAGGGACGGCCCCAAGAGCCAGCACAGGCCGAGCGCGGTCAGCGCCGCGCCGCCGGCGCGCACCGAGATGTAGCGGAAGACGTTGAGGGGGCTCCAGAGATGGCGGAAGTCGTAGAGGAGGTAGAACATGGTCTAGAGGGCCTCCACCAAGGTCTCGAGATGCATCGCGCGGGAGCCTTTCACGTAGAGCGCGGTGCCCCGGCCCAGGCGCGCCCGGATGCCGGACACAAGGGCCGCGGGGTCGGCGGCGTGCGCGACCGGAAACGGCGCGCGGGCGGCGCGCAGGGCCTCGACGGCGGGCTGCATCTCGGGCCCGGCCAGCCAGACGCCCGCCAGCGGTTTGGCGGCGAGCCAGGTCCCCAGCTCCGCGTGCAGATGCTCGGACTCCTTGCCCAGCTCCTTCATGTCGCCGAGCACGGCGTAGCGCGCGGGCTCGGGGGCCGCGGCGAGGAAGGACTCGAGGCCCGCGCGCATCGAGCCGGGGTTGGCGTTGTAGGCGTCGACGACGAGGCGCGCGCCGGAGGGGTGCGAGCGGACCGCGAAGCGCAGCGGCGCGGGCTCGTAGGCGGCCAGGCCCTTGACGACCTCGTCGGGCGAGAGGCCGAGGCTCAGGCCCAGCGCGGCCGCGGCGGCGGCGTTCAGGCGCTCGAGCGGCCCCGAGACGGCCGCGGGCAGGGGGCGCATGATCCCGTCGAGGGAGAGGACGGCGTCGGACCCGGGGAGCACGCGCACGCGGGCGTCCTCCGCCCGGCCGAAGGTCCACGCGCGCGCGCCCAGCGCGGGCAGGTGGCGCCGGAGGTTCTCGTCGTCGGCGCAGAGCACCGCGGGGGCGCCGGGGGGCAGGGCCTCGAGGAGCTCGCTTTTGGTGCGGAAGACGGTCTCCAGGTCCCCGAAGAACTCGAGGTGGGCGGGCTGGACGTTCGTGAGGACGGCCGCGGTGGGCTTCGCGACCCGGGCCAGCCAGCTGATGTCGCCTTTCTTGGACGCGCCCATCTCGAAGACCGCGTGCTTGTGCTTAGGTGCCAGCTCGAGCACCGACAGCGGCAGGCCGACCTCGTTGTTGAAGTTGCCGGCGGTCGCGCAGACCGGGCCGCGCACGCCCAGCACGGCCTTGGCCATCTGCTTGACGGTGGTCTTTCCGTTCGAGCCGGTGACCCCCACGACGGGGACGTCGAAGCGGGAGCGCCAGGCCCCGGCGACGGCGGCCAGCGCCTCGCGGGTGTCCTCCACCTCGCAGACGACCGGCGGACGGGCGTCGGGGAGCTTGGCCCCGCGGCGCACGACCCAGCCCGAGCAGACCGCGGCCAGCGGGGCGTCGAGGAACCTGTGGGCGTCGAAGCGGTCGCCCTTGAGGGCGAAGAAGGCGTCGCCGGGCTTGGCCGCGCGGTTGTCGGTGCACACGCGGGCGAAGGGCGTGAGCCCGGGGGCGGGCCTCCCGCCTGGGCCCGTGAGCCTCCCGCCGCAGGCGGCGGCCGCCTCCTCCCACGTCAGAGTCAGGTCCAAGACGGGCATCTCCTTTCTATACGTCAGATGCGCCCCAAATCCTTCAACGCCTCCCGGGCGACTTCCCGGTCGTCGAAGGGCACGACCCTGTCCTTGAACGTCTGCGTCGTCTCGTGGCCCTTGCCGGCGATGAGGACCACGTCGCCCGCCTGGGCCAGCGCGAGCGCTTCGCGGATGGCCTCCTTGCGGTCGGGCACGATTCTATAATTTTCCTTTCCGACGGAGCGGAGCCCGCCCTCGACCTCGGCGAGGATGGCCGCGGGGTCCTCGCCGCGCGGGTTGTCCGAGGTCGCGAGCACCTGGTCGGAGGCCTCGGCGGCGGCGCGGCCCATCGGGGCGCGCTTCGAGCGGTCGCGGTCTCCCCCGCAGCCGAACACGGTGATGACCTTGCGGTGGGGCAGGCGCTTGACCGAGGCGAGCACCGAGGCGAGCGCCGCCGCGGTGTGGGCGAAGTCCACGAGGACCGCGAAGCCCTGGCCGGCGTCCACCGGGTCGAGCCGGCCCGGCACGCGGTCCAGGGCGCCCAGCCCCTCGACGACGCCCCGCTCGTCTAAGCCCAGCTCGAGCGCGGCCGCGGCGGCGGCCAGCGCGTTCATGACGTTGTGCTCGCCAAGGAGCTTGAGCCGCACGGAGAGCCGCCGGGACTTGGCGTGCAGGTTGAACATGGTGGAGGTCTGCGACAGGACCACCGCGTCGGCGCGGTAATCCGCCTCGGGATGCAGGCCGAAGGACACGCAGGGGACGGCCAGCACGCGGTGGCGGAACTGGGCGTAGGCGGCGTCGTCGCGGTTCAAGACCGCGACGCGGCGCGGCTTCAAGGCGTCGGGACGCTCGAGCAACGCGAATAGGCGCGCCTTCGCCTCGAGGTAGGCCTCGCGGGTGCCGTGGAAGTCGAGGTGGTCGGAGTGCAAGTTCGTCAGGATGGCCGCGTCGAAGCGCACCCCGTCGGCGCGCTTCAAGGCCAGGGCGTGGGAGGACACCTCCAGCGCCGCGAAGTTCGCGCCGGCCTCGCGCATTCGGGCCAAGAGGCGCATCAGGTCGGCCGACAGCGGCGTGGTGTTCTTGGCCTCCTCGATGAAGCGCCCGCGCAGGCGGTGTCCGGTCGTGCCGACGACGCCGACCGTCTTGCCGGCCCGCGTCGCGGCGGCCTCGAGGAGGTAGGAGACCGTGGTCTTGCCGTTGGTGCCGGTGATGCCCACCGCCGTCATCGACGCAGTGGGGTCGCCGTAGAAGGCCGAGGCGGCCTGCGCCATCGCGGCGGCGGCGTCGGGCACCTGCACCCAGGCGACGAGGCCGCGCGGGCCCGAGAGCTCCATCGGCGCCGGCGGGGCGGAGAGCTCGCTGAAGACGGCCACGGCGCCGGCCGCGGCGGCCTGGCGCGCGTAGCGGTTGCCGTCGGTCTTGGTGCCGGGCAGGGCGAAGAAGGCGGTGCCGGGGCGCACGAGCCGCGAGTCGAACTCGAGGGACTCGACCGCGGCGTCGGCGGGGCCGCGCAACGCCGCGCCGGGGACGGCGGCGGCCAACTCGCCGAGCGTCATCAGAGCGTCTCGCCGGAGTCAGCCAGGATGGGGGCCGGGACGGCCGACAGGCGTCCCCCCCGGGCGGGCAGGACGCGGAGGGCCGGGCGCAGGAAGGAAGGCTTGGGGAGGCTGGGTTTCGGCGCGGACGGGGCCGGGGCGGCTCCCGCCGGGGCCGCGGGGGCGGCCGGGACGGCCGCGACGGGCGCGCGCCCGCGGACGGCCAGGGCCCGCTCGGGCGGGACCCCGTGGAAGGCCAGGAGCTCGCGGGCGATGCGGGAGAACACCGGCGCGGCGACCTCGGCGGCGTAGTAGCCGACGCGGGGGCTGTCGATGACGACCAAGATGCTCCAGCGGGGGTTCTCGGCGGGGACCCAGCCCGCGAAGGAGGCGACGTAGTCCGAGCCCGAGTATTTACGGGTGGCGGGGTCGATCTTCTGCGCGGTGCCGGTCTTGCCCGCCGCCGAGAAGCCGGGGACCTGGGCCGTGACCCCCGTGCCGTGCTCGACCACGTCGGCGAACATCGCGCGCACCGAGCGCACCGTCTCTTCCGAGGCGATGCGGCGCACGACCACCGGGGGCTTGGCCGGCTCGCCGCCGACGGAGAGCACCAGGCGCGGCTCGTAAAGGGTCCCCCCGTTGGCCAGCGCCGCGTACGCCGCGGAGAGCTGGAGGGCGGTGACGGCCACGCCCTGGCCGAAGGCGGCGTTGGCGAGGCGCACGTCGTCGACCTTCCCGTCGGGGATGAGGCCGGGACTCTCGCCGGGCAGCGGCACGCCGGTGCGGTAGCCGAAGCCGAACAGGCGCGCGAAGCGGAAGAACTCTCGCCCGCCCAGGCGCAGGCCGAGCTTTCCCGAGCCGATGTTCGAGGAGTGGCGGATGACGTCGCTCAACGGGATGCGGCCCTGCTTGTCGTGGTCCTTGATGAGGACCGAGGGCGTCAGCTGCCAGCGCCCGTCCTCGCAGTCGACGGTGTCGGCGGGCTTGAGCAGGCCGTTCTCGAGGACCGCCGCCGCGACGACGGCCTTGAAGGTCGAGCCCGGCTCGTAGACGTCCTGGACGGCGGTGTTGCGCAGGGGGTCGGAGGGGCGCACGGCCATGGCCAGGATCTCGCCGTTGGACGGGTCCTGGACGATGACCGTGCCGGCCGTCGCCTTCCGGGCCGCGAGCGCCTCGTCGAGCGCGGACTCCGCGAAATACTGCACGGTGCGGTCCAAGGTCAGCGTCAGGTCGGGGGCCGCCGCGCCCTCCGCCGACTCCCGGCTCATCGCGCGCCCCGCGCCGTCCCGGCGCATGCGCACGGGCACAGCGCGGCCCGTGATGGCCTTGTCGTAGGCCAGCTCGAGGCCCGCGGAGCCGCGGTTGTCCTGGTTGACGTCGCCCAGCACCGGCCGCGCGAGGGCGCCGTTCGGGTAGCCGCGCAGCTCGTCGGCCTGCAGCCCCACCGCGGAAAGCCCCAGCTCGCGCACGCGCTTGGTCTCCTCCGGGGTCATCTTCCGCTTGAGCCAGACGGTGCGGCGCTTTGAGTCCGCGAGCTTGCGCACCTCGGCGCGGTCCAGCTCGAGCGCGCGGGCGATGCGGTCGAGGGCGGCGTCGCGGCCGCCGGGGGTCTCGGCGAGGGCCTTGAGGTCGAGGAAGGCGGAGGAGGCCGGCAGCGAGCGGGCCAGCGGGCGGCCGGTCCGGTCCAGGATGCGCCCGCGGGGGACGATCTCGAGGTCCTGGCGCTCCATCGAGCGGTCGACCCGGGCCTCGAAGGCGTCGTGGCGCACGACCTGGAGCCAGACGAGGCGCCCGGCCAGGGGCAGGACGGGGACGAGGCAGAGCCACCCGCACAGGCGCAGGCGGTCGTGAGAGGTCAAGGACGATTACCTCTCGGGTCCGGGGCGGGCGGCCAGGAGGGGCGGCGCTTCTGCTTCGACGGGAGCGGCGACGGCCACGGCAGCCGGCGGCGGGGGCGCGATGCGGGCGGCGCCCAGGACGACCACGCTCTCGGGCAGCGGCGCGGACATCCCCAGTCGGCGGCGCGCGGCGGCCGCGACGCTCTCGGGGGCGCCGAGGCGCTCGAGCTCCAGACGGAGGTAGTCGAGCCGCGCCTGGGCGCGCTTGACCTCGGTCTGGGTCTTGCTGACTTCATAGCCGAGGCGCGTCGCCTGGACCTGCTCCCAGAGGAATAGGAGCAAGGGCGAGGCTAGCGCCACGATCGTCAACAGGGTTCTTTTCGTAGTCATTTTTGGGACCAGGGCCCCTCCCCCTTTCAGGGGAGGGGCCGCCGGTCTAAATTCGGCAGGCACCCCGCCGAGTAGGTGCCCACCAGATCTGTTCAGCGCTCGCGGGTCTTGGAGACCCCCTTGAGGAAGACGCGGCGCCAGACGTAGCCGGCCGTCTGGGCGAGCCCCGTGGGCTGGAGGAGGATGCCCTCCTGCCTCGCGGTCGGAAAGTGCATCACGGAGGAAGTCAGCGTCATGTGTTTCATGGTCGCCTCTCTACCACGCGGAGTTTGGCGCTGCGGGCCCGCGGGTTCATGGACGTCTCCGCGATGTCCGCGCACACGGGCGAATCGGTGACTGGGTCGCAGTGGCCGTGCTCGACCAGGGACTTGAAGAGATTCTTGACGATGCGGTCCTCGAGCGAGTGGAAGCTGATGACCGCCAGGCGCGCGCCGGGCTTCA
>SCTT01000521.1 GCA_004322435.1 bacterium | reverse complement strand
CAGCCCCAAGAGCCCGAACACCAAGGTCTTGCCGGCCTCCTGCGTCCCCGCCTTGGCCGGCACCATGAAGAGCAGGGCGTCCACGACGTTCGAGAGGACCTCGATCTGCAGGGCGGTCGTCCAGCCCACCGGGGCCCCCAGCGACCGGGCGATGAGCCAGGTCTCGCCGGTGTTCCAGGCGTAGCCTAGCGCGAACGAGCCGGCCGACGCGCACAGGCGCGCGGGATGGTCGGCCCAGAAGCCCAGGAGGTCGGCGGGCATCCGGCTGACCCAGCCGCGCCAGCCGGGCATGCCGTGGGCCGCCTCGGCGAGGTCGCGCACGTGGCGGGAGCGCGCCGCCAGCCAGAGCAGGACGCCGCCGGCCCCGGCCAGCGCGCAGAACCAGCGCGCCGCGCGCGCCCAGGGGGCCAGCGCGGGCACCGCCTCCCCGACGGCCCAGCCCAGGCCCAGCGCGATGAAGGCGACCTGCCCGGCGGCCTGGGTCGCCTTCGCGGCCACCACGCCGTTGACCCGCACGGGCAGGGGGGCCGTCTCCGAGAGGAGGTTGGCGCGGGCGAACTCTCCGGCGATGGTCGCGCTGGGGGTCAGATAGTTGACCCCGTCGCCCATCACGCGGTAGGCGAGCAGGTCGCGGAAGCGGAAGCGGCCCGCGTCGGCGGGCCGGAAGGCGAGGCGCCAGCCCAGAGCGTTCAGCGCATGGGCGCCCAGCTCCTGGACCAAGATGAGGGCGAAGGCCCAGCGCACTTGGAACGCCAGCGCGGCGGTCTCCCGGGCGTCGAGCTTGTAGAGCAGGAAGGCGAGCATCACGAGGCCCGCCCCCAACACCCCCTTCTTCACCAGCCCCATAGGGGTAGTTTAGCGAATACTCCCCGGCTATACTCGGGACATGCGCGGGTGGGGGCTCCTGCTGTTGGCGGTCGCCGCGTCGGCGCAGGACGGCGACCCCGCGCGCTGGCACCAGACCCTCTCGCCGCACTTCGACATCCAGCACGAATCGGCCTTCTCGCCCGCCGGGCTCACGCTCGAGCTCGAGAAGCTCCACAACCGCCTGCGCCTCGACCTGTCGATGTTCGCGCCCTGGATGGCCAAGGAGCGCATCACGCTGAACGTCTACGCGTCGCAGCAGAGCTACCTCCGCGGCCGCTTCAAGCCCCCGTCCTGGTCGAACGGCGTCGCCTTCGCGCAGCTGCGCACGGTCGTCACCTACTGGGGCCAGGGCGCGAAGGGGTACTCGGTCCTGGGCCATGAGACCACGCACCTGCTCTTCGAGGGCTGGTGGGCCGAGGTCGGCAAGACCCCGCCGGTGTGGCTCAACGAGGGCCTCGCGATGCTCGAGGAGACCGGCGAGGCCGGCGCCGACAAGTCGGACTGGCAGAACGCCCTCGAGAACATCGACCCGCGGGACTACATCGCCTTCGACCGTTTCGTGAAGATCGTGCCGACGCGGGATTTAAAGGACGACAAGGAGCGGGTGACCGTCTGGTACACGCAGGCGTACGGCACGGTGCGCCTGCTCTACAAGGCGCGCCAGAGGATGCAGTTCTTCAACTTCTGCAACCAGCTGCGCGACGGGAAGTCCGTCGAGGACGCGCTGTGGAAGGTCTACCGGCTGCGGGGCCTCAAGGGCCTCGAGAAGGAGTTCTACGCGTCCTTGAAGCACCGGCGCGGGACGGGCCGGCCTTCCGAGCCCTCGGCCAGCGCGCCGCCGCCCAAGGGCGGCGTCCCGCGCACGCTCAAGTCGGTGGGCTTCGGGTCCGGCGGCTTCAAGGGGCTCGTCCCCGAGTCCGAGCGGCGCTGACGGCGTCGCAGAGGCCCACGCGGCGCCGGGCCTCCTCCCGCACGTGCGAGGGCGCCGCGTCCGCGGAGGCCAGGACCGCCAGCGCGCGCGCCCGGCCCAGCATCCCCCAGTTGAAGTAGTGGGCCGAGAGGTTGAGCGGCGCGCAGGGGTCCTCCGGCGCCGCGGCGTAGGCGGCCAGGTCCAAGGTGAAGTTGTCCTGCCAGGGGACCTGAGCTGAGAGCAGGGCCGGCAAAAACGCCAGCGTCAGGGCCGCCGACGCCGCCCCGCGCCGGAGCGGGGTCCAGGCCGAGGCCGCTGCGCCCAGGGTCAAGGCGAGGCCCGCCAGCGGCATGTAAAGGAACCGGTCGGCGGCCAGAGCGTCGATGGGGACCAGGTTCGAGACGGGGATGAGCGAGGCCAGCCCGAAGCACAGGCCGAAGGCCCACGGGCGGCGGGCGCGCAGGCCGCAGAGGGCGCCCCAGGCGAGCGCGGCGAGGCCCAGGGCCGCGGTCGCCGCCGGGACGAGGCCGCCCGCCTCGGAGAACGAGTAGCAGACGCGCAGTCCCGCCGGCCAGACGACGTGCCCCAGGCCCATCCCTAAGCCCTGCAGGGAGAGCTTGAGATGGACCGGCCACGACCCGCCCCAGAGGCTCCGCTGGGCGACCGCCCCCAGGACGAGCGTCCGCGCGACGGCGAAGGCGGCGAGCACGCCGGCATGCGGGACCCAGCCGCGCGGGCGGTCGGTTAAGCCGTTCTCCCTCTCCCCTGTGGGGGAGAGGGCGGGGTGAGGGGGAATGCCCTCACCCCAGCCCTCTCCCGCTTCGCGGGAGAGGGAGACCTTTGGTGACCGGCATCGGTCCCAGGCCCAGATGAGGAAGGGCAGCACGGCGGCCGATTCTCGGCAGAGCAAGGCCGCGGCGCCCACGGCCACGGCCGTCCGGCGGCGCCCGCCTTCATGGAGGAGCAAAGCGAGGAGCACGCCCGCCCCCGCGAGCAGTCCCGGGGTGTTCCCCGCGTAGGCCACGGCCTCGGCCTGGGCGGGGTGGAGCGCGAACAGGACCGCCGCCGGCAGGGCCGCCGCCGGACCGGCCAGGCTCGCCGCGAGGAGGGCGACCAGCGCGGTGGAGACGGCGTGGAGGAGGGCCGCGCCCAGATGGAACCAGAACGGGTTCTTGCCCAGGCCCCAGGCGAGCAGGCCGAACCAGTGCCCGGCCAGCGGCCGCCAGACCTGGCCGGCGAGGTTGGCGTCGGCGAGCAGGGCCGTGGGCGTGGTCCAGAACGTCCACCACCGCCCGGGGGCGGCGACCACCGGGTTGAGCACCACGTAGTAGACGTCGTCTAGGACGAACCCGTTCGAGAGGGCGGGCAGGAAGGCGGCGAAGGCGCCGACGGCCGCGAGGAAGGCCGTCCGGCGGGGGGTCACAAGAGCGGCTTGAGGTAGCGGCCGGTGTAGGAGCCGGGCACCGCGGAGACCTGGCGCGGCGTGCCGGAGGCGATGACGCGGCCGCCGCCCTCGCCGCCCTCCGGGCCGAGGTCCAGGAGCCAGTCGGCCGTCTTCACGACGTCGAGGTTGTGCTCGATGACCAGCACCGTGTTGCCCTGGTCCACGAGGCGATGCAGGACCTCGAGGAGCTTCGCGGTGTCGGCGAAGTGCAGGCCGGTGGTGGGCTCGTCCAAGATGTAGAGGGTCTTGCCGGTGCCGCGCCGGGAGAGCTCGGTCGCGAGCTTCACGCGCTGGGCCTCGCCGCCCGAGAGCTGGGTCGCGGGCTGGCCGAGCTGGACGTAGGAGAGCCCCACGTCGGAGAGGGTCTGCAGCGCGCGCTTCAAGGGGGGGACGGCCGAGAACGCCTCGAGCGCGGCCTCGACCGTCATCTCGAGGACCTCGGCGATGTTCTTGCCCTTGAAGCGCACCTCGAGGGTCTCCGCGTTGAAGCGCCGGCCCCCGCAGTCCTCGCACTTCACGTAGACGTCGGGCAAGAACTGCATCTGGATGCGCAAGGTCCCGTCGCCCTGGCACTCCTCGCAGCGGCCGCCCTTCACGTTGAACGAGAAGCGCCCCGCCTTGTAGCCGCGCTTGCGCGCTTCCGGGGCCAGCGCGAACAGGTCGCGGATGACCGAGAAGAAGCCCACGTAGGTGGCCGGGTTCGAGCGGGGCGTGCGGCCGATGGGGGACTGGTCCACCACGATGACCTTGTCGACCTGCTCGACGCCGTCCAAGGACCGGTGCGCGCCGGGCTCCTCCTTGGCGCCGTGCAGGCGCTTGGCCAGGGCCTTGTGCAGGACCTCGTGGACCAAGGTGGACTTGCCCGAGCCGGACACGCCGGTGATGCAGGCGAACACCCCCAAGGGGATGTCGGCGTCGAGGCTCTTCAGGTTGAACTGCTTGGCGCCGCGCAGACGCAGATACCCCTTGGGCTTTCGGCCGCCGTCGGGCCGGGCCAAGATGCTCAGCTCGCCCTTGAGGTAGCGCGCCGTCAGGGAGCGGGGGGCCTTGAGGACCTCTTCGAGCGGGCCAGAGGCCGTCACCTCGCCGCCGTGTCGGCCCGCGCCGGGCCCCAGGTCCACCACCCAGTCGGCCGCGCGGATGGTCTCCTCGTCGTGCTCGACGACGACCAGGGTGTTGCCGATGTCGCGCAGGCGGCGGAGGGTCGTCAAAAGGCGCGTGTTGTCGCGCGGGTGGAGGCCGATGGAGGGCTCGTCTAGGACGTAGAGCACGCCCGTCAAGCCCGAGCCGATCTGGGTGGCGAGATGGATGCGCTGGGCCTCGCCGCCGGCCAAGGTCTCGGAGCGGCGGTCGAGCGTCAGGTAGCCCAGCCCCACGTTCGCTAGGAAGTCCAGGCGCGAGTTGATCTCCTTTAAGACCGCCTTGGCGATCTGCTGTTCCTTGGGCGGCAGCTTGAGGCCGCCGAAGAACGCCTTGGCCTTGTCCACGGAGTAGGTCGCCACCTCGACGATGGAGCGCCCGCCCACGGTGACGGCCAGGGCCTCGGGCTTGAGGCGCGCCCCCTTGCAGGCCTTGCAGAGGGTCTCGCGCATGTAGCGGTCGGCGATGGCCTCCTTGACGAAGTCGGACTCCGTCTCGGCGATGCGGCGCATCAGGTTCCCGACCACGCCCTCGAAGTCCGATTCGTTCTTGGCCCAGGAGGCCTTGTAGGTCCCGCCGCCGTGGAAGAGGATGTCCTTGTGCTTCTTGGACATCTTCTCCCAGGCCACGTCGGTGGGGATGCCCTGCTGGCGGCAGACCTGCTCCAAAATCTCGCCGTAGTAGCCCGACCACGACTTCTTCCAGCGGTTGGTGCGGGTCGTCACCGGGTCCGCCCAGGGCTTGAGCGCCCCTTCGGCGACGGTGAGCGCGGGGTCGGGGACGATGAGGTCCTCGGCCACCGCGCGCTTGACGCCCAGGCCGTCGCAGTCCGGGCAGGCGCCGTAGGGCGAGTTGAAGGAGAACAGGCGGGGTTCCAGCTCGGGCAGGCTGACGCCGCAGTCGGGACAGGCGTGGTGCTCCGAGAACATCCGGTCCGTCCCCGTGGAGCCGTTGCGGCCCGCGACGACGACGAGCCCTTTGGACTCCTTCAAGGCGATCTCGACGGCGTCGGCGAGGCGCTCGCGCTCGTCGGCGGCCACCGTGAGGCTGTCCACCACGAGCTCGATGGTCTGCTTGTTGTAGCGCGAGAGCTTCGGCACCTTTTGGAGGTCGTGGAGCTCCCCGTTCACGCGCACCGAGGCGAAGCCGGAGCGCTTGAGGCGCAAGAACAGCTCCTCGTAGGTGCCCGTGCGCCCGCGCACCAAGGGCGAGAGGACGTGGACGGACTTCCCGCCGAAGGCGCCCAGCACCTCGCGGACGATGACGGAGGCGGACTGCGGGTGGATGCGCTTGCGGCACTTCGGGCAGTGCGGCTCCCCGGCGCGGGCCCAGAGGAGGCGGAAGTAGTCGTAGACCTCGGTGACGGTCGCGACCGTCGAGCGCGGGTTGCGCGAGGGGTTGCGCTGTTCGATGGAGATGGCCGGCGAGAGGCCCTCGATGAGGTCGACGTCGGGCTTCTCCATGAGCTCGAGGAACTGGCGGGCGTAAGCCGAGAGGCTCTCCACGTAGCGGCGCTGGCCCTCGGCGTAGAGCGTGTCGAAGGCCAGGCTGGACTTGCCCGAACCCGACAGGCCGGTCACCACGGTCATCTTGCCGCGGGGCAAGGTCAAAGACACGTCCTTGAGGTTGTGCTGGCGCGCGCCTACGATCTTGATGACGTCCATGGGGGTCAGGGCCGGCCGGCTTCTTGGCCCGCCAGCGTGCGGCCCAGGCCGCGCGAGGCGATGGAGTCGCGGCGCTCGGAGTCGAGCGCGCCCAGGTGGTCCACGTTGTAGTGGAGGCCGCGGCTCTCGTGGCGCGAGAGCGCGCAGCCCACGATGAGCTCGGCGAGCAAGGCGATGTTGCGCACCTCGATGAGGTCCCGGGTCAAAAGGAAGCGCCAGTACACGTCCGAGACCTCGCGGCTGGTGATGGCCAGCCGTTCCTGGGCCTGGCGCAGGCGGCGGTCCGAGCGGACGATGCCCACGTAGTTCCACATCAGGCGCCGGATGGCGTCCCAGTTCTGGGCGACGATGACGCCCTCGTCCAAGGGGACCGCGCCCTTCGTGTCCCAGGGGGCCGCGGGGGGGAGGGGGCGGCGGCGCTCGGCGTCCCAGCCGGCCGCGGCCGCGTCGGCCAGGCGCTGGGCGATGACCGCGCCCTCCAGGAGGGAGTTCGAGGCCAGGCGGTTCGCGCCGTGGAGGCCCGTGTGGGCCGTCTCGCCGGCGGCGTACAGGCCCGGCAGCGCGGTCCGCCCGGAGGTGTCCGTCTCGACGCCGCCGCAGAAGAAATGCGCCGCGGGGACCACCGGCAGCGGGTCGCGGGCCATGTCGAGGCCAAGGCTCTTGCAGCGCGCGTAAATCGTGGGGAAGCGCTCCTCGAGGTACGCGCGCGGGCGCGCGGTCATGTCGAGGTACAGGCAGGCGGCGCCGGTGCGCTTCATATCCGCGTCGATGGCCCGCGCGACGACGTCGCGGGGGGCCAGGTCCTTCAAGGGGTGGACGCCCTCCATGAGGCGCGTGCCGTCGCGGCGCACCAGGAGGCCGCCCTCGCCGCGCAGGGCTTCCGAGAGGAGGAAGCGGCGGCCGGCCTCGTCGGCCTCGCCGGCCGCCCCGCCGGGGTTATAAAGGCAGGTGGGGTGGAACTGGACGAACTCGAGGTTCCGCAGCTCGAGCCCCGCGCGGAAGGCCATCGCCATGCCGTCGCCGGTGGCCACGTCGGGGTTGGTGGTATAGAGGTAGACCTTCCCCGCTCCGCCCGTGGCCAGCACCACGGCCCGGGCCCGGAAGGAGTGGACGACGCCGTCGGGGCCCAGCACGTAGGCGCCCAGACAGCGGTTGCGCTCGGGGGGGGCCTCCGAGGGGTGGCGCTCCA
>SCTT01000056.1 GCA_004322435.1 bacterium | reverse complement strand
GTCGCGGTCGGGGAAGCGCTCGCGCAGCAGGGCCAGCGGCTCGGCGGCCTCGCGGGTCGCGTCGACGCGCAAGAGCGCCGAGGCCCAGTCCGAGAGGAGCTCGGGCTCCCCGGGCTCCGCGTCGACGAGGGCCGCGTAGTCCTCGTGGACCTTGTCGTCGTAGCCGAGGCGCGCGCGCATGCGCAGGCGCATGCGCCGGTCGGAGAGAGACCCCTCGGTGGGAAGCTCCGAGAGGGCGGTCTTCGCCCAGCGGGCGCCCTCGGCCGGGTCGCCGCTCCCGTAGCCCATCTCGGCGAGGTGGTAGGGGATGGCCGGGTCGGAGCTCTTTTGGCGGGTGTTCTCGAGGAGCCTGCGGGCCTCGCTCTGGCGCCCGGCGGCCTCCTCCTGCAGGGCGAGTTGGACCTGCAGGCCCGTGTCCTCGGGGGAGTCGGCCAGCAGGCGCCGGTAGAGCTCGGCCGACTCGGCGTGACGGCGCTGGGCCGCGCGCAGACGGGCCAGGCGGACGACCCAGGCGCCGGTGTCGAGGCCGAGCTCGTAGCGCTCCTTCTGGAAGGCTTCCGCCTCGTCCGCGCGCCCGTCTTCCACCAGCAGGTCGAACAAAAAAAGCGCGCGGCGGCGGTCTTGGTCGCTCAGGCGCCGCCCGTCGGCGGGCGCCGGGGCTCCGGCCGGGGCCTGCGGGGCGGCGGCGGCGGACGCCGCCAGGAACAGGGCGAGGAGGGCGCTCACGGGAGCCTTCCGGGGACGGGCGGCGGGGCGGGCCGGAAATAGCCTTTCAGGATGGCGATGGCCTTCTTGCGCTGGCCCTGGGAGGCGTAGAGGGCCGCGAGCTTCTCGAGCGACTTGTCGTCGCCGGGGAAGCGCTCGAGGTAGCGCTCGAGGAGCGAGACGGCGCCGGCGACGTCCCCGACGGACTCGCGCAGATACGCGCCTTCGAGCCACGTCTCGGCCTCGGCGGGCGAGCGCGCGAGCAGGGCGTCGACGTGGTCGGCCGCCTCCTTGAGGCGCTCCTCTTCGACGAGCAGGCTGATGAGCGTCCGGCGGCGCTCGAGGTCCCCGGGGACCCCCCGCACGCGCCGCTCGAGGAGCCCGATGGCCAGGTCGGTCCGGCCCAGCTCCCGGTGGCCCTGGACCAAGGCGTCGAGCGCCTCGGCGTCGGCGGGGAACCGCGCGAGGAGCCTTTCGAGGTGGGGGACGGCCTCCGCGAACATCTTGCGGTCGGTGTAGAAGTACACCACGTCCCACCAGCGCTTCCGGTCGGAGAGGTCGCGCTGGAGGACGGACTGCAGGACGGCGACGCCGTCGGCGAAGCGGCCGCCCTCGACGAGCGCGCGGGCCAACTCGAGCGGCCAAGTGTCGTTTCGGGGCTCTAGGCGCATCATCGTGCGCAGGTCGGCCTCCGCCTCCCGCCAGCGCTTGCCGTCGAGGAAGATGTCGGCCCGGTCGGCGATGAGGCCCGGGTGGAACGGCAGCACGGCCAACGCCGCGGCGACGTCGCCCAAGGCCGCGGGGACGTCGCCCCGCGCGCGCTGGATGCGCACGATGGTCCGCCGCAGGTCGCCGTTCTTCGGCGAGGCGCGCACCTCCTCGCGCAGCATGGCCAGCGCGCGGTCGAGGAGGCCGCGGGTCAGGAGCAGGCGGACCATCTGGTCGCGGTACGAGGGCCCGTCGGCGGAATGCCCGGCCAGGATGCCGAGCGCCTTGAGCGCGCGCTCGTCGTCCTGGGCCGCGACCGCGCGCTGCAGGGCCTCGAAGAGGACCTCCTCGATGCGGCGGCGGGAGGGGGCGGGCATCACCCGGAGGTCCTCGATGAGCTCCCAACGGAAGTCGTCGGCGCGTTCAAGCTGCTGGGTGCGGTCCAGCAGGGCCAGGGCCGCGCGTCCGGTCTCCAGGTCGCCCCGGCGCCGGCGGTAGAACGTCAGCAGGGGCTCGAGGGCCTCGTCGGGCCGGCCGGCCGCCTCGAGGGAGGCGACGAGCCCCAAGGTCGCGCCCTTGTGCCCCGGGTGCTTGGCCAGGAAGCTCCGAAAGAGCGCCACGGACTCGGAGCGGTCGTTGTAATCCCGGTACATGCGCCCCCGCATGTACTCGTCGGGGTAGAGGAGCCAGCCGGCGGTCCCCATCGCGAGCAGGAAGGCCGCGACCTGGAGCCAGGAGAAGATCATCGGAGGGCCTCCACGGTCACTTCCCTGGGCCGTCCGCCCCTCTCCGAGTCCGGAAAAAATACGCGCAGGCGCCCATCGGCCCCGGCCTTGAGCGTCGCGTCGAGGCCGGCGCCTTTCACGCGGTAAGACCGGCCGGGGGCGAGGCCGGCCAGCACGCAGTCGGACTTCCACCAACCGCTTTTCAGAAAACGGACCCGTTCGGGGCCCGCCTCCCAGCCGGAGACGTCGAAGTTCGCGTCCTCGATGCGGGGGAGGGCGGGGGGCCGGCGCGCGAGCACGAGTTCGCGCGGCTCGGAGTCGCCCAAGTGGACGTACAGGCTGCCGAGCTCGCGCTTGAACCCGATGACGCCCTTCGAGGCCGCCAGGTCTGGCTCGCCGACCGGGTCGTCGAAGCGCAGCGTCCGGACCGCGGGGCCGCCGCCCAAGCGGTAGCGGCCCGGTCCGGTCCGGTCGATGCGCAGCGCGAAGAAGTCCCGGACCGAGGCGGCGTAGCGCCCCATGAACATCGGGAAGAGCGGCTGGGCGTGGGCCCAGTCGTAGACCGAGCGCAGGGCGGCGACCGCGGCGAACTTCTCCGCGCTGTAGAAGTGCACGTAGATGTCCACGGGCTTAACGCGCCGCGGGGCGCCGGTGCGTTCGAAGGTCGGGATTGCGTCACGGTAGCCGTAGTAGGGGCCGCTCCATAGGTTGGTAAACGCGTTCTCGTTGCTAGAGGGGGAGTAGAGCTGCCGCAGGGCCCCGACCTGGCGGCTCAGCGGGTGCAGGTAGGCGTAGCTGGGGCGAGCGGCGTCGAAGCGCCCGCCGCCGCCGTTGATGGCCAACAGCCCCGCGTCCGCGGCGGCTTTCAGGTCCTCTTCGAGCGGCAGGCAGTCGCCGGTCCAGAAGTAGAGACCTAAGGGGCGCCCGGTCCGCATCACGCGTTCGTCTAAGACCTTCGCGGCCCCGGCCGTCTCCATCTGGGCGCTGACCTTGTAGCGGGGGATCTTGAGGGCGGCGGCCCTCGTGCGCCAGACGAGCGGGTGCGAGTAGCCGTGGACGGCCGGCTCGACGTTCGGGCGGACCATCGCCTCGCGGCTGAGCGAGAGCGAGGCCTCGTCCTTGTAGAGGTCGAGGTCGTAGTAGCCGGCGATCAGCGAGATGCTGAACGGGCTGGCCGGGCGCTTCTTGAGGAACTCCTCGATGAAGACCTGGCCGCTGAGCTTGCGGCGGTCGAGCTCGCTGACGTTGAAGAAGCCGTCTCCGTCGATGTGGGAGGTGTAGACCCGGCGCCCGTTGACGGTCGTCACGTCGGGGCGCGGCAGGCCTTTGAGCCCCAGGGCGTCGGCCAGGAACGCGAACGGGTCGATGACCCAGGCGTAGCGGGGCGGGGTGAGCTGGTCGTTCGAGTAGAAGAAGACGGGAGACAGCGCAACGCCGCCCCGGGGTGTCAGCCCCACGGGCTCGGCGCGGAGGTCGCGCTCGTCGGAGAACTCGAGGCGCAGGTAGGGCGTCGCGCCGGGCGCGAGGCGCACCATCGGGAGTTCTCCGGCATCATTTAAGTCCAGCTTGCGCTCAAAGCCCATCATCTTCGGGTCGGAGGCCGTGACCTTTACGTCGAGCGGGTCGAACCGGCGGATGCCGCCGTAGCTAAGCCCCAAGGTGGACAGCATCGTCTTGCACTCGGGGTCCACGTCGGGCGTGCCGGAGGCGCCCGGACGGTGAAAGCCAACTTGGCCGAAGAGGACGACCTTGACGTTCGAGCGCATGGCCGCGTCGAGCCAGCGGCAGACCGGACGGGGGTCCGGGAACGCGTGGGTCGACGGCAGCCACAGGATGACGCCCACGACGCCGGCCAGGGCCGACGGGGAGGGCAGGGCCTTCTCGACGTCGACGTGCTCGAGGTCCAGGCCCAGCCAGTTGAGCGGCATCTCGAGTTGTTCGTGGGTGGGCAAGAAGAACGTGTCCTTGACCTCGCCGGGGATAAATGAGGTCCGGTACAGGGTCAGGACCTTGCGCGGCAGCGGGGCCGCGCCGACCGGGGAGGCGAGCAGGGCCGCGAGGACCGCCGCCGCCTTCGTCGGCCTCACGGGGCGAACGGGTCCACGACCCCGAGGCGTTCGAGGGTCGGCGAGCTCAGGTAGGGAAAGAACCCCTTCTGGCGGCTGCGCGCCGCGGCGCGGCGCACCCATTTTGAGCGGCGCTCCGCGAAGCGCGAGTAGAGAAGCACGAAGACCGGCCTGCCCGAGGCGCGGAACCGCTCGAGGACGGGCTCCTTGGCGGCCGTCGACTCGGGCTTCGAGGGGCCGCATGGCTTGTCGCCGGGCATGCACTCGGTGTAGAGGTCCTCGACCACGAGCCCGTCGAGGGCGCTCCCCGCCTTGTCGAGCAGGGCCAAGCCGTTGTTCATCACGAGCAGGGCCTCCGGATGGCGGCGCCGGATCTCGAGCACGAGGTCCGCCGCGCCCTGGACGGCCCCGGGAAAGCGCTCGGGTGACTTCGATTCGAGATACTCGGCGACGTCGAGCGTGTCGAACATCACGCCGTCGAAGCCCTTCGCGAGGGCCGAGGACACCTGGGCGTCCACCAGTTCCAGCCACTCCGGGGAGCGGGGGTCGACGCGGTAGGCACCCGGCCAGTCGGGGTTCGGTTCGACCAAGAACGGCCGTCCCACGGCCTTCGGCCACGACGAGCGGCGCTCGTCGGCCTCGCCAGCGCTGACGTAGGCCAGGCGCAGAGGGCCCGTGGCGGCCTCGACGGAGTAGTTGTCGGCGTCGAGGACGACCATGTCGACCGAGCGCCAGGCCGCCGAGGAGAGCGCATGGCCGTAGAAGCAGGCCCAGCGGCGCGCGCCGGCCAGCGAGGGCCGAGGAGCCGCGGAGGCGGGGGACGCGAGCAGCAGCGCGAGGACCGCCGCCGTCATCCCGGGCAATGCGCGGAGAGGATCTGACGGCGCTTCTCGACGAAGGCCTTCACCCAGTCATCGACCGTCAGCGGGCGGGACTTCCCGTCCGGGCCGACGTAGGGCGGCTGGCGCTTGGAGAGGTCGTCGAACCGGGCTCCGAGGAAGAGGTCCTTCACCTGCTTGTCGGAGAGCTTGCCGAGGAGGTCGGCCAGGAGCTTCCGCCCGGCCTCCGAGATCTTCGGGTCCTTGAAGTGGGGGTCGGTGCCCTTGAAGTCGGCCACGCACTTGGCCGGGTCCTTCCAGATGGTCGCCTTCCGCGTCCAATGCCGGTACGAGGCGAAGTAGCCCTTGCCGCCGAAGACGCCTCCGATGTCCGTGATGTACATGACGGGCTTCTCGCAGCCGGCGTCGCCGTCGAGGCACACGAGGGCCTGCTGGTTCGGCGTGTTGTCGCCGTGGTTCATGAACACGGCCAGGAGCTTCAAGGCGTCCGCCTCGGCGCGGGTCGCGCCGCCCTTCGAGTCGTTGACGAGGTCCAGCTCGTCGAAGGTCCAGCCTTCGCCCTCGTTCTCCGAGACCTCGGTCCCCTTCAGGCGCTTCTGGATGGAGACCGGCTCGAAGGTCCGGGTCGCGCGGGGAGACTCCTTCGTCGACGTCCAAGGGTCCTCCGGGCAGTTCTCGCAGACGGCCTTGACCGAGTACATGCGCTCGGCGTAGAAGCCCAGGGCCCACAGAAGCCGCGCGCCGGCCACCTCGCCGTAGACCTCGGGGTTCACGTCGCCCTTGTATTTGATCTTGAGCCGCACGCCGTTTTTGTCGACGCAGGGGAACTTCGGGGAGTGGCCGCCCAAGGGATGCAGGGGGTCTTTCTCCTCGTACTTGCAGGGGACGGCCTCGCCGAGCTTGTAGGCCCCCTCGCCCTGAGGGCCGTTCAGAAGGTCCATCGTGGACGGGTCCACGTTCTGGCGCAGCTGCGCGCGGCGGACCACGTCGAGGCGGGCTTCGTGGGAGACCAGCTTGGCCCAGACGGGACTCGCGGTCAGCAGGGCCAGGCAAAAGAGGGGCAGTTTCATGCCCTGAATAGTACACATTTCGCCTGAACCCTTCCTTAATAAGCCGCCGATTTCCATGATACAATCCCGCGACGTGGCGAAGTCCAAGACCCCCTCCAAGACCATCGCCGACTTCCCCGGACTGCGGGAGATGACCCCTCCCATGCGCCCCGAGGAGGCCCGGGTCGAGTCGCAGCGCTGCCTGACCTGCTTCGACGCTCCCTGCATCGGCGCCTGTCCGACCCACATCGACGTGCCCCGCTTCATCCGCCAGATCGGCACGACCGACCCCCTCGGGGCGGCCGTGACCATCCTGGAGGCCAACCCGCTCGGCCACTCCTGCGCCCGGGTGTGCCCGGTCGAAGCCCTCTGCGAGGGCTCCTGCGTGTACCACGGCTGGCATGAGAAGCCCATCCAGATCGCGCGCCTGCAGCGCTATGCGACGGACCATATCCACGCCGGCGGCTGGCAGGCGTTCACGCCCGGGAAGGAGACGGGAAAGAAAGCCGCCCTCGTGGGCGCCGGCCCCGCCGGCCTGTCGGCGGCGTCCTATCTGCGGCGCCTCGGCGTCGCGGTGACCCTCTTCGAGGCCAAGCCCAAGCCGGGCGGCCTCAACACGTACGGCATCGCCGAGTACAAGCTGAACGGGCCGACCTCCTTGGACGAGACGGCGATGGTGCTGGACTTGGGCGCCGACATCCGGTTCGGCGTCCGGGTCGGCAAGGACCTGCCCTTCGAGCGCCTCACCAAGGAGTTCGACGCGGTCTTCTTGGGCGTGGGGCTCGGCGCCGGCCACGCGCTGGGCGTGCCCGGCGAACACCTGCCCGGCGTCTACGAGGCCCTGGCCCTCATCGAGCGCATCAAATGCCACGACTTCGCCTCCTTGCCTCCCGGCGAGACGACCGTCTGCATCGGCGCCGGCAACACCGCCGTCGACGTGGTGACCCAGCTCAAGCGCCTGGGCACGCCCAAGGTCGTGATGGCCTACCGCCGCGCCCCCGAGGACATGTCGGCCTACCCTTACGAGTACGAGCTGGCGAAGGGAGACGCCGTCGAGTTCCTCTGGCACGTGGCGCCGGTCGCCGTCCTCGGCAAGAAGCGCGTCGAGGGCGTCCGCTTCCAGAAGATGGCCCAGAAGGGGGGGAAGCTCTCCCCGGTGAAGGGCTCGGAGTTCGACGTTCCCTGCGACCGCGTGGTGAAGGCCATCGGCCAGGCGGCCCGCGGGGACACTTTGCGCAAGCTCTCCGGGCTGGCTTTGGACGAGAAAGGCCGCGTGAAGGTCGACGCGGCCACGCTCAAGACCTCCCACGCCAAGGTCTGGGCCGGCGGGGACGCCATCAACGGCGGCAAGGAAGTGGTTAACGCCGCCGCCGACGGCAAGCGCGCCGCGCTGGCCATTTACCGCGCGGTCACCGGCAAGGAGCCGGGCGCCGAGCACGCCTACTGGATTTCCACCATCGAGGGACGCCTTCATGGCAAAAAAGCGCTCGCCTACTAAGAAGGCCCTCAAGCCCCTCGGCCCCGAGCCGGATCTTTCGGCGGACTGCGCCGGCATCAAGTCGCCGAACCCCTTCTGGCTGGCCTCGGCGCCCCCGACGAACTCCGGCCCGCAGATCATGCGCGCCTTCGACTACGGCTGGGGCGGCGCGGTCTGGAAGACCCTGGGCGAGGACCCGCCGGTGGTCAACGTCACCTCGCGCTACGGCGCTATCGACCTGGGCGGGCAGAAGATCGCCGGCTTCAACAACATCGAGCTCATCACGGACCGCCCGCTGGCCGACAACTTGAAGGAGATGGCCGAGGTCAAGAAGCGCTACCCGAAGCACGCCGTCGTCGCCAGCCTGATGGTGCCCTGCGAGCGCAAGAACTGGCACGACATCGTCAAGCGCGTCGAAGACACCGGCTGCGACGGCCTGGAGCTCAACTTCGGCTGCCCGCACGGCATGTCCGAGCGCGGGATGGGCGCGGCCGTGGGCCAGGTGCCCCAGTACATCCAGATGGTGACCGAGTACGTCAAAGAGGTCGCCCGCACCCCCGTCCTCGTGAAATTGACCCCGAACATCACGGACGTGCGCTTTGCGGCCCGCGCGGCCAAGGCCGGCGGCGGCGACGGCGTCAGCCTCATCAACACCATCAACTCGGTGATGGGCGTGGACTTGGACACCTTGGTCCCGAAGTTCTCCGTCGGCGGCTACGGCGCCCACGGCGGCTACTGCGGCCCGGCGGTCAAGCCCATCGCCTTGAACATGATCTCCCAGATCGCCACGGACCCCGAGACCCGGGGCCTGCCCATCTCGGGCATCGGCGGGGTCTCCGACTGGAAGGACGCCGTCGAGTTCATGCTCTTGGGCTCGAACAACGTCCAAGTCTGCACCGCGGTCATGCACTACGGCTTCCGAATCGTCGAGGACATGCGCGCGGGGCTGGTGAACTGGATGCGCCTGCAGGGCTTCACGAAGCTCGACGACTTCGTCGGCAAGACCGCTCCGCGCATCGTGGACTGGAAGTACTTGAACCTCCACCATAAGACCGTGGCGAAGATCGACGCCTCCAAGTGCATCGAGTGCGACCTCTGCCACGTGGCCTGCCAGGACACCGCCCACCAGTGCATCGTGCGGCCGGTGGACATGGGCGCCAAAGGCCCCAAGTCGCGCCTCCCCACGGTCATCGAAGAGGACTGCGTCGGCTGCAACCTTTGCTCCTTGGTCTGCCCCGTCGAGAACTGCATCACGATGGAGGCCGTGCCCACCGGGCACGCCCCGCTGACCTGGGAGACGTACACGAAGAACGGCTTTAAGGGCTACAAAGAAGTCTACAAGCGCTACCACGAGCCGGCGAAGGCCGGCAAGTAGAGGGGACCCCCATGGCAAGAATCGTCCGCTGCGGCCTCATCCAGACCACCTGCGACTGGTCGCCCAAGAAATACTCCTTGGCCGACATCAAAAAGAAGATGATCGCCAAGCACGTGAAGCTCATCGACCAGGCCGGGAAGAAGAAGGTCCAGGTCCTGTGCCTCCAGGAGATCTTCTACGGCCCGTACTTCTGCTGCGAGCAGGACACCCGCTGGTACGACACCGCCGAGCCCATCCCCGGCCCAACGACCAAGCTCATGCAGAAGCTCGCCAAGAAGCACAAGATGGTCATCGTGGTCCCCATCTACGAGACGCCCCAGGCCGGCACCTACTACAACACCGCGGCCGTCATCGACGCGGACGGCACCCTCCTCGGCATCTACCGCAAGAACCATATCCCGCACTGCGGCCCGGGCTTCTTCGAGAAGTTCTACTTCAAGCCCGGCAACACCGGCTACCCGGTCTTCAAGACCAAGTACGGCACGGTCGGCGTCTACATCTGCTACGACCGCCACTTCCCCGACGGGGCCCGCATCCTGGGCCTTAAAGGGGCGGAGATCGTCTTCAACCCCTCGGCGACCGTGGCCGGGCTCTCCGAGTACCTGTGGAAGCTCGAGCAGCCGGCGCACGCCGTCGCCAACCAGTACTTCGTGGGCGCCATCAACCGCGTCGGCTGGGAGGAGCCCTGGAAGTTCGGGGAGTTCTACGGCCAGAGCTACTTCTGCGACCCGCGCGGCCAGATGGTCGCCACGGGCCCGCGCGACAAGGACGCCCTGGTCGTGGCCGACCTCGACTTCGACAAGATCCTCGAGGTCCGGAAGGTCTGGCAGTTCTTCCGCGACCGCCGTCCCGACTCCTACGGGGAACTGGTCGAACAGCTGCCGTGAGCCGGGCCGTCCGCGTCACCAAGGGCATCGTCGAGCTCCTCGAAGACCCGAAGGGGTCGGCGTACTGGAACCACGACCTGGCGCCCTCGCGCCTCGCGGACCGGCGCTGGGGGATGTTCGACCTGGCGGCCCTGTGGATCAGCATGTCGGCCTGCATCCCGACCTACATGCTGGCTTCCTCCCTCATCGCCGAGGGGATGAACTGGTGGCAGGCCGTGCTGACCATCTTCCTCGGCAACCTCATCGTCCTGGTGCCGATGGTCTTAAACGCCCACGCGGGCACCAAGTACGGCATCCCGTTCCCGGTCTACTGCCGCTCGAGCTTCGGCGTCCTGGGGGCGAACGTCCCGGCCCTGCTGCGCGCGCTCGTGGCCTGCGGCTGGTTCGGCATCCAGACTTGGATCGGGGGGGACGCCATCTACAAGATCCTCTGCGTCTACGCCCCCGGGATGGCCGGCGCGCCGGCGGCTTTCGGCGGCATCAACCTGGCCCAGTTGGCGTGCTTCCTGTTCTTCTGGGGCATCAACATCCTGGTCATCTACCGCGGCATCGAGTCCATCCGGTTCCTCTTGGACATCAAGGCGCCGCTCCTCATCATCCTCGGTCTGGCCCTCCTCGGCTGGGCCTACAACCAGGCCGGCGGCTTCGGCCCGATGCTCTCCCAGCCCTCGGCCTTCGTGCCGGGCGGGGCGAAGGAGGGGAAGTTCTGGCTGGTCTTTTTCCCGTCGCTCACGGGGATGATCGGGTTCTGGGCCACGCTCTCGCTCAACATCCCCGACTTCACGCGCTACTCGAAGACCCAGCGCGACCAGGTCCTGGGTCAGGCGATGGGCCTGCCGACGACGATGGGCCTCTACGCCTTCATCGGCGTGGCGGTGACCTCGGCCACCGTGGTCCTCTACGGGGCGCCCATCTGGGACCCGGTCACCCTCATCACGACCAAGTTCACGAACCCGGCGGTGCTCGTCTTGTCGTTGTTCGCGCTGTGCCTGGCCACCCTGGCCACCAACCTCGCGGCCAACGTCGTGAGCCCGGCCAACGACTTCGCGAACCTCTGGCCGAGCAAGATCGACTTCAAGCGCGGCGGCCTCATCACCGGCCTCATCGGCATCGCCATCCAGCCCTGGCGCCTCGTGGCCGACCCCACGGGCTACATCTTCACCTGGCTCATCGGCTATTCGGCCCTGCTGGGCTCCATCGGCGGCATCCTCATCGCGGACTACTTCGTCGTGAGGAAGACCAAGCTCGACCTGCCGGGCCTGTACGCCGAGGGCGGCCCGTACTGGTACGGGAACGGCTTCCATAAGCCCGCCCTCGCCGCGCTGGCGCTCGGCATCGCGCCCTGCGTGCCCGGCTTCCTCGGGACCATCAAGGTCATGGACGTGGGGGCCTTCTGGATGAGCCTCTACAGCTACGCGTGGTTCGTGAGCTTCTTCATCAGCTTCGGGGCCTACGCGGCCCTGTCGCAGAAGCCCGCCGAGCATCCGGCGGGCATCCCCGGTTTGTTCGAAGCCCCGGAGGGCGCATGAAATTCGACCTCATCGTCAAAGGCGGCACCGTCGTCACGGCTTCCGACTCCTACGTCGCCGACATCGGCATCCGCAACGGCAAGGTCGCGGCGGTCGGCGAGCTCGACGGCAAGGACAACGAGGTCCTGGACGCCAAGGGGATGAAGGTCGTCCCCGGCGGCATCGACGTCCACACCCACTTCGACATGCCCTTCATGGGCGCGACCACCGCCGACGACTTCGCCTCCGGCACCTTGGCCGCGGCCTGCGGCGGCACGACCACCGTCGTGGACTTCGCCATCCAGGAGCGCGGCAAGTCCCTGTTGGACGGCCTCGAGAAGTGGCACAAGAAGGCCCAGGCCAAGTCCGTCGTCGACTACGGCTTCCACATGATCGTCGTGGACCTGCCCGAGAGCCGCACCAAGGAGATGGACCGCGTCGTCCACGAGGGCTCGCCCACGTTCAAGCTCTTCATGGCCTATCCCGGCATCTTCATGTCCGACGACGCGACCATCTTCCGCGCGATGATGCGCACCAAGGAGAACGGCGGCACCATCTGCATGCACGCCGAGAACGGCGGCGTCATCGACGTGCTGGTGAAGAAAGCCCTGGCCGAGGGCAAGCTCGACCCCAAGTACCACGCGCTGACCCGCCCGATGACGGCCGAGGCCGAGGCGACCCACCGCGCCATCGCGCTCTCCGAGATGGCCGGCGTGCCGCTCTACATCGTCCACCTCTCCGCCGGGGACGCGATGGACGAGGTCCGGGCCGCGCGGGCGCGGGGCTTGCCCGTGCACGCCGAGACGTGCCCTCAGTACCTGTTCTTGTCGTACGACGACTATGAGCGGGAGAACTTCGAGGGGGCCAAGTTCGTGATGTCTCCGCCTCTTCGCCCCAAGGGCAACGAAGACCGCCTTTGGAACGGCCTGCGCAACGACTGGCTGCAGGTCGTGAGCACCGACCACTGCTCCTTCTGCATGAAGGACGGCGTCGACGGCAAGCCCGGCAAGACCTTGGGCCGCAAGGACTTCTCGAAGATCCCCAATGGGGCCCCCGGCGTCGAGACGCGCCTGATGCTCCTGTGGGACGCGGTGCAGGGAGGGAAGATCTCGGAGAACCGGTTCGTCGAGATCACCTCGACCCGGCCGGCCAAGATCATGGGGCTCTACCCGCGCAAAGGCCTCATCGCCCCCGGCTCCGACGCGGATTTGGTAGTGCTCGACTCCAAGAAGAAGTTCACGATTTCGGCCAAGGCGCACCACTCGAAGGCCGATTACAACCCGTACGAAGGCAGGTCGGTCCGGTGCTCCATCAAGGACGTGCTCGTGCGCGGCCGCAAGGTCGTCACCGGCTACAAGCAGGTCACGACGCCCCCGCACGGGCGTTTCGTCAAGCGCGACGCGCGCTCGAATTGAGTCGTAACCAGGAGATTGCAACATGGCTAAGACCGCGACGGCCCCCAAGACGAACGGATCGCCCGCTTATTCCGGCC
>SCTT01000520.1 GCA_004322435.1 bacterium | reverse complement strand
TGGGGCCCGAGAGCAGCTTGTGGTAGATGTCGGCCGAGTCGCCGGTCAGCTCGGCCTTGGGGACCGAGCCCAGGAAGGCCAGGCCCAGGCGCTTCTCGATGTCCTCCTGGGTGTGGATGGTGCGGTCCAAGGCGTCGACTCCGAGCGCCAGCAGGTAGCCGCCGAGGAGGCCCAGGAGGGCCGCGACCGACAGCGTGCGCGCCTTGCGGGGTTTGAACGGGGCCGTCGGCACCTCGGCGGTGTCGATGATGCGGACGTTGTTGCCGAGCATGCGTCCGGAGAGCTCGGCCTTCATGCCCTCGACGACGCGGCGGGTCTCGCCTTCGATGCGGGCCTTAAGCGACTCCATCTGGGATTTCAAGCGGATGAGCTCCGGGTGCTCGGGGGTGTAGCGGCGGGACATCTCCCCCCACTTGGTCTCGAGGTCGGCGTAGTTGCCGCGCAGGTTCTGGACGAGCGCGCTGTTGACGACCGCGGGCAGCGACTCGTAGCCCAGCGCCGTCTCGGCGGGCCCCTTCGGCGCCGTCTCCGGGAAGAGAGCGCGCATGATCTCCTTCGAGATGAAGAGCTTCGACTCGATGTTCTCGTCGACGAACACCTCGGCGACCGCGTTGGCGACCCGGGCGGCGAGCGCGGGGTCGTGGGACTGGGCCGAGATGTTGACCAGGCGGCTCGTGCGGATGGGGGTGATGGTCACCGCGCCCTGCAGGGTGCCCGGCCCGGCCCCGAAGTCCTCGGTTTGGGAGAGGTCGAGCTTGTCGTAGACCTTCTTCAAGGTCGCGCGGCTCTTGATGAGGCGGTACTGGGTCTGGTAGTAGTCGTCGGCCGCGGTCTCCACCATCGTCCCTTCGTTGTAGGTGTTGGCCCGCTTCTCCTTCTCGATGAGGATCATCGTGGTCGCCTGGTACTCCGGGCGCGCGGTGACGACGTAGGCGGCGGCGCTGGCGACGACCACGGCCAAGGCGCCCAGGATGATCCAGCGCCGGCGGGAGAGGACGTGCAGGTAGTGGGTGAGGTCGATGTCGGGGACGTCGACGGCGGCGGGCTGTTCGACGGCCATCAGAACACGCTCTCGGGGACGAACACGACGTCGTTGGGCTCGAGCTGGATGTCCTTGGACTTGTCGCCGCGCTTGGTGACGGCCGAGACGTCGATGGGGATGTTGGCGCTGCCGCCCTTCTTCTTGCGGATGACGCGCGTGCGGTCGGGCGCGGCGTACTGGCTGAAGCCCCCGGCCATCGTGATGGCCTCGATGACGGTCAGGCCGGCCTCGGTCGGGAGCACGTAGGAGCCGGGCTTGGCGACCTCGCCCAGCACGTAGACCTGCTTGTTGCCGTACTCGGCGATGAAGATGGAGACCTGCGGGGCGATCAGGAAGCGCTTGAGGCGCTCGGTGACCGCCTGCTCGGCGTCGGCGACGCCGAGGCCCGCCACCTTGACCGTGCCGGCCAGGGGCATCGTGATGACCCCGTCCGGCGAGACGCGCACCTTGCGGTCGAGGTCCTTCTCCTGATAGACGCTGACCTCCAGGAGGTCGGCGGGTCCGATGCGGTAGGTGGCGCGCTCGCGCTCGACGGTCTCGAGCACGCTGGCGAGCTTGGCCTCCTCCTTGGCGGCGACCGGGGAGTCCTTGCCCGGCGCCTCGGAGGCGGCGGGGACGTCGGCGGGGGCCGGGCCGCCGCGGCCGAGCCCGCCGCCGGGACGCGCGTCGCCGACCTGCAAGGAGAGGCCCATGCAGCCGGCGAGCAGGGCGGCGCAAGCGGCGGCGAGGAGGCCCTTCACGCGCCGTACTCCCGCGTCAGGCGCGTCCAGGAGCCGCGGGCCTTGAGGATCAGCTCGGCGACCTCGCGCAGGGCGCCGGCCCCGCCGCGGGCCTTCGTCACGTAGCGAGCCGCCTTCTTGACCTCGGGGCGGGCGTTGGCGACCGCGACGCCGAAGCCGGCGCGGCGCACCAGCGGCAGGTCGGGCAGGTCGTCGCCGACGAAGGCGGCCTGAGCGTCGGAAGCCCCCTCCTCCGAGAGGATGCGCTCCCAGGCGGCCGTCTTCGCGAGCGTGCCCTGGACGACGTGCGACATCTTGAGCATCTTGGCGCGGGCGGCCAGGCCCGCGGAGCTGCGCCCGCTGATGACGCCGGTCTTGACGCCGTCCGAGGCCAGCCAGGCCAAGCCCAGGCCGTCCTGGGTGTCGACGCCCTTGAGCTCGACGAGCTCGCCGGATTTGTCCACCAGGTGGTAGAGCTTGCCGTCGGTGAGGACGCCGTCGACGTCCATCAGGAGGACCTTGAGGCCCTTGAGGCGCCTGAGGCGCGTCACGCGGTCCTTAGAGCTTGGCGCCATAGCGCCTCTCGATGGCCACGACCTTGTCGCGCCGGCGCGCGTGGCGCTCGGCGTTGGAGAACCGCGCGGCGGCCCAGGCGTCGAGGACCTCGAGGGCCAAGGAGACGCCGACGACGCGCGCGCCCAGGCACAGGACGTTGACGTCGTCGTCCTCGACGCCCTGGCGCGCGGAGAAGGTGTCGTGGCAGAGCGCGCCGCGCACGCCGGGGACCTTGTTGACGGCGACGGTGGCGCCGACGCCCGAGCCGCAGAGCATCACGCCGCGCTCCGCCCGCCCTTCGGCGACGGCGGCGGCGACGGCGTGGGCGAAGTCGGGGTAGTCGCAGGCGGCCTCGGAGTGCGTGCCGAGGTCCGTCACCTCGTGGCCCTTGGCCTTGAGGCGCTCGACGACGGCGGCCTTGAGCGGGAATCCGGCGTGGTCGGCGCCGATGGCGATCTTCATCCTCGCCTCGATGATACCAATTCGACCGCGAGGCGGGCCGCGTGGTCCTCGGGACGGCGCGCGGGCCTTCGCGCGGCGAAGCCGCGCCCCAGCGCGCCGGCCAGCACGCGCGAGAAATAGGGGCTGCGGGCCAGGCCGCCGTGGACGCACAGCGGCGCACGGGGCCCGAGGCGCGCGTCCCGCGCGGCGCGGCGCGCCAGCGCCGCCAGATGCCCCGCGGCCTCTCGGGCGATGCGGCGTTCGGGCGGGCGGCCCGCCGCGGCGCGGGACAAGAGCGGCCGCGCGAGCGCGGCGACCGCGGCGACGGCGTCAGGGCGGCGCGCGAGGCGCAGGGCCTCGGCGTCGGGGCGGGCGTCGAGCCAGCGGCGGCCGATCCAGAACCCCGAGCCCTCGTCGCCCAACAGCGGCCCGCGCCCCCCCGCCCGCGCCCAGCGCCGGCCGCGGGCCAGGGCCGCCGAGCCGGTGCCGGCGATGAGCAGGACGCCGGGCCCTTCCGAAAAGGCGGAGCGGTGCGCGAGCTCCAAATCTCCCATCACGCGGACGCGGCGGGCGAGCCCGGCGAGCTCGCGCTCCCAGCGGCGCCCCGCGGCGCCCGCGGCGCCCTTGCCGCCGAGGACCAAAGCGTCCGCGCGCCGCAGGCGCCAGCGCCGCCAAAGCGCGCCGACGGCGTCCGCCGGCCGGCGCCCCGCGGCGGGCGCCGGCCAGAACGGAAGAGC
>SCTT01000519.1 GCA_004322435.1 bacterium | reverse complement strand
GGGTTCTGCTCGAAGGCGAAGTGGTCCTCCTGCACCACGTCGAAGCCGGCCCTGTCGAGCGCGGAGCGCAGCGAGCCCGCGCCGAAGTGCCAGTAGTGGCGCGGGACGTCCAGGTGGAACCAGTCGGGGCCGGTGAGGGCGGCCTGCAGGCTCTCGGAGTTGGGCACCGCGACGACGAGGAGGCCGCCGGGCTTGAGCAGCTTCCCGGCCGTCGCGAGCATCGCGAAGGGCTCGGCGAAGTGCTCGAGCGTGTGCCAGAAGACGACGGCCGACAGGGTCCCCGGCGCGTGCGGCGCCGTCGCCAGCGGCCCCACGTGCACCGGGATGCGCAGCTTGTGGACCGCGTTCCAGGCGGCGTGCTCCGAGAGCTCGAGGCCGTAGGGCTCAAATCCCAGCGAGCGCAGCGTCGTCAGCAAGAACCCGCGGCCGCAGCCCACGTCGAGGACCTTGCCGCCGCGCGCGAGGCGGCGGATGAGGGAGGCGCGGCGGAAGCGGAAGAGGCGGATGAGGCTTTCGAGGAGCGGGTGGAAGCGGACGTTGCCCGAGCCGTAGTAGGCCTGCGGGTACCAGCCGCCGATCTCGGCGTCGGGCACCGGCGGTTCGGTCCAGCCGAGCCCGCAGGCGCCGCAGCGGCGCACCGAGAAGCCGCCGGCGCCCGGCGGGATGCCCTTGGCGGCGACGGCCGTGGGCGCGGCGGCGCCGCAGCCCGGGCAGGCGGGGGTCACGAGCCCGAGCCCCCGAGGACCTTGCGGCAGGCCTCCTCCCAGGCCCGGACCATCGTCGTGATGGTGAAGTTCTGCTGGATGACCGTCGCGGCGTGCGCGCCCAGGCGCTTGCGCAGCGCGGGGTCGGCGATGAGGTCCTGGAGGGGGATGTAGAGCGCCTGCGAGTCCTTGGGCGGACAGAGCAGCCCCGAGACGTCGTTGGCCACCGCTTCGGGCACGCCGTCCACCGTGGTCGCCACGACGGGCAGGCCGAGCGCCATCGCCTCGAGCAGGGCGTTGGGCAGGCCTTCCCAGAGGGAGGGCAGGCAGAAGATGTCGAAGGCGGCCAGCCAGGTGGGGATCTCCTTCTGCTCGCCGGGGACGAGCACGACCCCTTCGAGCCCCAGCTGGCGGATGCGCTCCGTGAGGATGCCGCGCATGGGGCCGTCCCCGACGATGACGCAGCGCACCGGATGGGCGGCGCGGAGCTTGGCCACGGCCTCCACCAGATACACGTGGCCCTTCTGCTCCTCGAGGCGGCCCACCGAGCCGATCAGGACCTCGTTGTCGGCGACGCCGAGCTCCTTGCGCACGCGCACGCGGTCGGCCTTCGACGGCGTCCAGCCGGCGATGTCGGTGCCGTTGCGGATGGTCTGGACCTTCTCCGGGTCGTAGCCCATCTTCCCGGTCAGGTACGTCCGGCTGGCCTCCGATTCGGCGACGAGGAGGTCGTCGGCCTTCTTGAGCCAGCGGTCGAGCAGCAAGGACAGGTCGTCGCGCGTGCGGTAGTGGACGCGCGGCGAGCTGATGAGCTTGAAGTCGGCGTAGCCGATGCGCTTGACGGCCCGGCAGAGCTGGATGGCCTGGTACATGAAGGCGACGACGAGGTCGGGCTGGTACTCCTGGATGACGCCCGCGAGGCGCTGGAGGTCCTTGAGGCTGGGCTTCTTCTTCAAGTCCAGCGACACCACGCTGTGGCCCATCGCCTTGAGCCGCCGCGCGTACTCGCCCTTGGGCTTGAGGCTCACGACGCCCACCGACTGCGCCACCTTGGGGTCGATGAGGGTGGCGAGCGTGAAGAGCGTCTTTTCGGCGCCCCCCACGGTCGTGGAGGTCGAGACGTAGAGGACGCGGGGCATTACTTGTAAAACGACCTCACCGCTTCGACCACGCGCGCCGCCTCGGCGTCGGTCATCTCCGGGAACATCGGCAGCGCCAGGACCTCGCGGGCGGCGGCCTCGGCGCGCGGGAAGTCGCCGACGCGGTGCCCGAGGGTCTTCAAGGCCCCCGTCATATGCAGCGGCTCGGGGTAGTAGACCGCGGTCCTGATGCCCTTTGAGTCGAGATGCGCCTTCAGGGCGTCGCGGCGCTCCGAGCGCACGCAGAAGACGTGGTAGACCTGCCGGTCGCCCGGACGGTCCGCCGCGGGGAGCGCCAACGGCAGGCCTTTGAGGCCGTCGCGGTAGACGGCGGCGACGCGGCGCCGCCCCTCGGTGAAGCCGGCCAGGCGCGCGAGCTTGACGCGGAGGAAGGCGGCCTGCAGTTCGTCCAAGCGGTAGTTGTGGCCCGGGCGCGGGTGGTCGTACTGCGCGCCGGCCTTGCGGCCGCAGTTGCGCAATGACGCCGCCAGCTCGGCCAGCGCGTCGTCGCCGACGGTGAGCGCCCCGGCGTCGCCCAAGGCGCCGAGGTTCTTCGAGGGGTAGAAGCTGAAGGCCCCGAAGTCGCCCATGGTCCCGACCGGGCGGCCCTTGTAGAGCGCCAGATGGGACTGGGCGCAGTCCTCGACCACCTTGAGGCCGCGCGCGCGGGCGAGGGCCAGGATGGGGTCCATGTCGGCGGCCCGGCCGTAGAGGTGGACCGGGATCACGGCCTTGACGCCGGCGGGCAGGCGCCGTTCGAGGTCGGCGGGGCACAGGGTCAGGCCGTCGTCCGAGACGTCCACGAGGACGGGCCGGGCTCCGAGCTCCATCGCGGCCGTGGCGGTGGCGATGAAGGTGAGATCGGAAGAGC
>SCTT01000518.1 GCA_004322435.1 bacterium | reverse complement strand
CCTGAAGACGTTTAGCGACCGGATTGCGGCGCTCAACGGCGCGGGCGGTGCGCCCGACGCCCTGAAGATGGTCCTGTCGCTCAATCAGAAGGCCACAGACGCGGGACGCGACGACCTCATCGCCTACGGCGCGGACGTTCCTCTCTATCGGGGGTTCCCGCTCTTCGCCAAACGGATTCAACTTGCCATCAACTTGCGCATCGCGCAGGTCATCGCCGAGAAGTCGAAGGCGCCGGACGGCCAGCTTCCCAAGTACGTCGTTGTTGCGCACAGCTTGGGCACGGCCATGGCCCACGACTCCATCCACTTGCTCGGCACGGAGAACTGGCTCGATGCTTCGTATTCGAACGGACCCGCGGAGGCCACGGGGGACGCGCAGGGATTCCGTGACGCGCACCGGCTCCTGAGCGAGCGGTTCGGGACGGCAAACCCATTCGCGCCGGGGTTTGTTGACTTCAGGTCCGTCTTCATGATCTCGAACACGAGCCGCCTTCTCCAGACAATCTGCGCGCCGGATAAGTCGTTAGTCTGCCCGATTCCGCGCGGTTCCGCGAGCGCCTACTGCCAGAAGGTCTACAACGTAGACCACAGACTCGATCCAATCTCGAAGATCGTTCCGTTCCAGGTCCCCGCCGAATGGCCCAGGACCGGCGGCGGGCAGATCACCGTTGAGCATCTCCATGAAGCAAACGTGCACGGGTTCGCACACTATCTAGCGAACCCGAAAGTCCACCTGGAACTCCTGATCGATCTCGTTGACGATTTCGAGCCAACGGAAGATGAAATCGAGGCCGTGGATCGCTTCCCGGTACTCGGGGGCCGCTTGGCTGGGGCCATCGAGATCAAGCGGAGAGCCGTTGAGGAATCGCTGGGGCGGATGATCGCGCAGGCCACCTCGGAGGCGACGAACGAGCTGGAACGCTGGCTTGCCGTCTACGACTCACTAATCAAACTCGCCGGGGAAGCCTAGATGCGAATTCTCGCCCTCGCGCTGATTCTCTCCCCGCTTCCCGCCGTCGCACAGAACATCTCGACCGCCCCCGCTCCGTCCTGGAAGATCTGCGGCCAGCCCGAGGTCTCCACCCATTCCTGGAATTGGCCGTCCGTCGAAGCGTCCTACGCGAAGCTCTTGAAAGCCGAGCGGTTCAAGGACGTTCAGTACACAATCCTTGACGATCTCACACTCTCGCCAAACCAGGTCGACAAACCTGTGCTCGAGAAGTTCCTGGAGCAGTCGCGCAAGGTCCTCGACGCAGGTGGGCCCTGCTGCGCGCAATTCAGAATCAAGGACATGCGGCTTACGGGAACGTACAGGAAGCGCCCCGTTCTGTTCGACGGCCAGATCGATCTGACTGATTGCGGACCCGCCAACGAGAAGGCCGAGCAGTTAAACGAGCTTCGCTACGCGGCGCAGGCTATTGAGTTTCTCGGAAGACGAGCGGTCGCGCCCGCGCAAGACGCCGCGGTACGGGTTATGGCCGACGCCGCAGCTCGCTACGACCGAATGCTATTCGAAGGGTTCCCGATGTTCCCATGGGAGGCACTTGCCAACAGTTGGCTGTGGAAGGATAGGCCGATCAAGGACGGGCCTCCCCACAACCTGCTCGTTCTCGCACATCCGAGTCTCGGAGCGGAGATGCGCACGACGCTGTCCGGCTCGAACATCGAGCCATCTTTCGCTATCGAACCTCTCGGCTGGGTCCACTACCCGAGGGCGCGGGCCCATAAGACCTGGTACGGCCTCTCGGTGCTCACAACCTTTCGCGGCGACATGGGCATAGGACTTGGGGGCGTCGCACGTTTCCAGAACTTCACGGCCGGAGTCATCTGGCACGACGACGATCGAGATGGAAGGCCCTGGAATTCCCGCGCGCACATCTTTATCGGTCTCGACCTCTATCAGTTCGCCGGACACAGGCTCCGGCGGTACGAGGACTTCAAGGACAGGGTCGAGACCGCGGCCAAGGAAACGGAGGCGGCTGCCAGAGGCGCGCTGACTGCACCCCGATAGTCCGGTCGGCGTTTACGGCTACGCCATTAACTCTAGCCAGCCCCCCAGGCGCCTGGCGGACATGCGGGCCTCTCCGTGATTGGAGTCGCCGAGGCATGTTGAGCGGCGCGGCGCCTCTACACCGACTTGGCCGATTGGTTCCACCTCACTGCGCAGCTAGACCGCTCGTCTTTGTCGCTTGAAATCAGGGCTGGTGAGCCCGCGGAGGCCGACGAAGTTCGGCCGCCGCGGGCCGGCCCCTCAGGGCCCGGCCTCCTCCAGCGCCACGATTTCGAGCCTCACCTCCTCCACCGCGATGCGCCGGCCGTCGGCCGTCAAGTAGTAGCCCTGCGCCGCGAACCGCTGCCGGAAGCGGCGCGCATACGCGCGCGCGGCCCGTCTCGTCTTGAAGGAATTCAGCGATGCTAACACACCGTCCGTCGCGTTGTAGAGTCCGTACATGGTCATGCCCCCTAGAGGAGTCCGCCTTCTTTGAAGCTGAAGTACTTCCCGTTCCCGAGGACCAAATGGTCAAGCACGGGAACGCCGAGGAGTTCCCCCGCCTGCACCAGGCGCCGCGTCGTCTCCCTGTCCTCCCGGCTCGGCTCCGTCTCCCCGGTCGGGTGGTTGTGGGCCACGATGATTCCGGCGGCCTTGTTGAGGAGCGCGCCCGTGAAGACTTCGCGGGGATGGACCAGCGACGCCGTCAGCGTGCCGATGGAGACGACCTCGTAGCTGATGATATGGTGCCGGGCGTCTAAGTCGATGCGCCAGAAGTGCTCCCGGTCCAACCGGTGGGCCTTGGGCTTGAGGAACAGGTACGCTATCTGCGGGCTCGAGACTTCGACCTGAAGCCGCTTGCGCCCCTCTCGGACCAGCATCACGCGGACCTTCATCGCCGAGCCTCCCCGAGGAGCCGGTCCAGCTCCAGCGCGGTCCTCACCAGCTCGCGCCTGGCTTCGTTTCCGCCCTCTTGCAGGTACTCCCGTGCTTTGGAGACGATCTCGGCTCGATGCCAGCCGTCCCCCTCTTTCCCGGACCGTCTTACGCTCTCGCAGTGCTTTTCCATGTTCGTACCTCCGCCC
>SCTT01000517.1 GCA_004322435.1 bacterium | reverse complement strand
CTTGGGCTTCCTGCTCTTCAGGGCGCGCTGGGCCAAGGCGGTCTTCCTGGGGCTCTCCTTCGCGCTGGCGGCGACGGTGCTCATCGCGCGCCTGCACTATTCCATCGACGTGGCCGCGGCCTATTTCATCACCTACGCCCTCTACCGCGCGCACCGGCGCCACGTCGAGCCGCGCGCGCTGGCCGCCTGGTCCCGCCTGGCGGGATGACGGCGCGGACTGATATGCTTGGGGTCCGATGAAGGCTCCCTGGACGGGACGGGTCGCGGTCGTCACCGGCGGGGCCGGGGGCTTGGGGCGCGCCACCGCGCGCGCGCTGGCCCGGCAAGGCTGCCGGGTGGCGCTGTGGGACTTGGACGGCGCCGCGGCCCAGGCCGCCGCCGAGGCCCTGAAGGCGGAAGGCTTTTCGGCGCGGGGCTGGGGCCTCGACGCCTGCGACGCGGGGGCCGTGCGCGCCGCCCTGGCGGAGACGGAAGCGGCCTTCGGGCCGGTCTGGCTCCTCGACAACAACGCGGGCATCGTCGCCAAGGGGGACTTCCTCGACCAAGACGAGGCGGCCTGGGACCGCACGATGGCGGTCAACCTCCGCTCCCACCTCGTGTGCACGAAGGCCGTTCTCCCCGGGATGGTGCGGCGCAAGTCCGGCCACCTTGTGTTCATCGCCTCCGCGGCGGGCCTCTTGGGCGTGCCCGGGATGGCGCTCTACAGCGCCTCGAAGCACGCCGTGGTCGGCTTCGCGGACTCTCTGCGCCTGGAGCTCTCGCGCGCGAAGGCCGGCGTGGGCGTCACCATCGTCTGTCCCAGCTTCATCAACACCGGGATGTTCGACGGCGCCTCCCCGCCGCTCTTGGCCGGCTGGCTGACCCCCGAGACGGTGGCCGAGCGCACCGTGTCGGCCGTGCGCTCTAATAAGGTTTGGGTCACCGAGCCCTGGATCGTCAAGACGACCCCGCTGGTCAAAACCTTGCCGCAGCCGCTGGTGGACCGCCTGGCCTCCTGGCTCGGCATCCACGACGCGATGACGGGCTTCAAGGGCCGGCGTGGCTGACGCCGTCCACTACGTCGGGGTGTGCGGGTCCGGGATGAGCGCCCTCGCCCAGCACCGCGCGCTGGCCGGCGGCGCCGTCACCGGCTCGGACCGCCTGCTCGACCGCGGCGAGACGGCCGAGACCCGTAAGGCTCTCGAGGCGCTGGGCGTGAAGGTGTACGCCCAGGACGGCTCCGGGCTCTCGGCGGGCACCTCCGAGTGCGTCGTTTCGACGGCCATCGAGGCGGATAACCCGGACCTCGTCCGGGCCAAGGCGCTGGGCGTGCCCGTCCTCCACCGTGCCGACGCCCTGGCCCGCGAGGTCTCCGCGACGGACTGCGTG
>SCTT01000516.1 GCA_004322435.1 bacterium | reverse complement strand
AGGCCAAGCGCCGCCTGGGGGACGAAGCGGCCGCCGAAGAGGATTTCAGCCGCGCCCTGACCTTGGACCCGCGGAACGTAGACGCGCGCCTGGGCCGCGCCGAGTCGCTGCGCGCGCTGGGCCGGGCCGAGGAGGCTCTCGCCGAGGCCGAGCGCGCTCTCGCCGCGGCTCCGACCGAGCCGCGCGCCCGCGTCGCGCGCGCCTTGGCCCTGCAGGGCATGGGCCGCCACGAGGAGAGCCTCTTCGAGTTCGCCGCTGCGGCCGCCGCCGCGCCGGGGATGCTCGCGGCCGAGCCTAGGGCGGCGCTGACCGGCCAGCTCTGCGCGCTGGCCGCGCGCGACCTGGGCCGCGACGCAGGCGCGTCGGGCCGGGCCGCCGAGGCGGCGGCCGCGGTCTCCCCCGACTCCTCCGCCCCGCGCATCTTGCTCTGCGAGGCTAGGCGGCGTGCGGGGGGGAGCGGCGCGTTGGCGGAACTCTCCGCCGCGCACGCGAAGGGCGAGTACGGCGTGTGGTGCTACCTGACCGGGAGCTACGAGCACTGGGAGGATCTGCTGCGGCGTATCTCCGGCGGGCCCGGGGCCTTGGGGTCGCGAAAGATATTGGGCGACCGCACCTATGAGACTTTGCTGACGACCTTGGCCTCGGTCGCCGGCTCCGACCCGCTGCCGGCCTGGGCCTTGCGGATGTCCGGGGAGGCCAGGTTTAAGACCGGCGACCATGCGGGCGCGGAGCAGGATCTGTCGGCGGCGGTGCGTCTGGCTCCCAAGGACGCCAAGGCCTGGGCCTGGCTCGGCGAGGCGCGCTGGCGGCTCGGGGACGCGAAGGGCGCTTCGGCGGCGTTGGCTCGGGCTTCCGCGGCGGCGCCCTCCGACGCCGGCGTGCGCGCGTGGCGGGCGCAGGTGGCTTTGCGGGCGGGGGATACGGCCTTGGCGGAGCGCGAGCTGGGGGCGGCGCTCAAGATTCAGCCTCAGAACGCCTGGGCGGTGGGCTGGCTCGGCGTGTGCCGGTATCTGCGCGGCGATTTGGCCGGCGCGCGGCGGCGGCTCGACGAGGGGCTGGCGCTCGACCCGCGGGACGTCGAGGCGCGGGTGTGGCGGGCGGAAGTGCTCGAGGGTTTGGGGGAGAAGGATTTGGCCCGCGCGGATTTAGACGAGGCGCTCAGGCTCTTCCCGAACCACCTGTGGGCGCTCGTGGGGCGCTTTATTTTGACCGGCGGGAAGAAGGACCTTGAGGCGCTCAAGCGCGACGAGCGGGCGGCGGCGTTGCGGGGGCTTGATTTGGAGGCGGCGCGGGCGGCGGCGATAGCTTTACGAAAGGCGAATCCGGGGGACCGGGCCGCCTGACGTCTGGACAGGGCCTGCCCGAGAGGACATACTAAGGAAGAGCGACATGAAAACCACCAAGAAACCGGCCCTGACCCTCCCGGAAATCGAGAAGCGCCTGCGCCGCGAGGGCTGGGGCGGCCGCGTCGCCGGGCTGGCCTCCCTCCTTAATATGGAGCAAAAGCACCTCTTCCCCTACGCGCTCCCGATGGGCCAGCAGTACGACCCCGGCCGCCACGAGGAGCTCCTCGCCGCTTTGGAAAACCCCTCCGGCGCGACCCGCGCCCGGGCGCTGGCCGTGCGCGGGCGCCTCAAGCGCCTCTTAAGCCGCGTGGACGCCGCCCTGGCCGACCTCGACGAGTCCGTCGACCTCGACCCCCGCGACCCCGAGGCGTTGGCCTGGCGCGGCGAGCTCCTCATCCGCCTCGGCAAATACGACCTGGCGCTCGGCGATTTGGAGAACGCCGCCGGCCAGCGCGGCGACTGGGAACTCCCCTGGCTGTGGATGGCGGCCGCCCAGCTCGCGCGGAACGAAGGCGAGGCGGGCGCCGCCTCCTTGGAGCGCGCGCTGGCCGCGGACCCCGGCTGCGTGACGGCGCTTTTGCTGCGCGGGCGCGTGCGCCTCGAGCGCAAGGAGGCCCCCGCGGCCCAGGCCGACTTCGCGGCCGCGGTGAAGGCCGACCCGCGCTGCGTGGGCGCGCGCGTCCTCCTGGGCCGCGCGCTCGTGCTCGCCGGCGACCCGCGCGGCGCGGAGCGCGCGTTCGCGGACGCCGTGCGGCTCGACCCCGACGCGAAGGCCTTCTATGGCCTGCTCATCTCGGGGGAAGGGCTCCTCGAGAACGACCAGAAGACCTTGACCGCGCTCGACGCCCACCTCAAGAAGAACCCGAAGGCGGCCTGGGCCTGGGCGCTGCGCGGCGACATGGTGCGCACGCCTTCCTTCGGGCGCACCGAGGAGGGCATCGAGAACCTGCGCCGCGCCGCGCGTCTCGACCCGAAATCCCCCTGGATCCGCGCCGTGCTCGGCCGCGCGCGCGTGCAGTACTTCTACATCAAGGAAGGCGTCAAGGACATCGAGGCCGCGGTGAAGCTCGACCCGCGCTGCGGCTGGCTGCGGATGTGGCAGGGCGAGGCGATGCGCCGGGCCAAGAACCCCGCCGCCTCCCTGCGCCATTTCCAGGCCGCCATCAAGCTCGACCCGGACATGGCCCAGTGCCGCCTGTGGCTGGGGCGCATTTTGGCTGCGAAGAAGAACCACCAGGGCGCTCTCGCCCACTACACGCGGGCCGTGGCCCTCGACCCGGCCTACGGCTACGCCTACGCCAAGCGCGGCGAGTCGCTCTTGGAGCTGGGGCGCCACCGCGAGGCAGTGGCGGACTTCGACCGGTCGCTGAACCTCAAGCGCGTCGCTTCTGAAGAGTGGGTGCGCGGCCAGCGCGCCCGCGCGCTGTGGGCGCTGGGCGACTACGCGGCGGCCTTGGCGGACCTGGCGCTCGCGCTGCGGCGCGACCTTAAGAAGTGCTGGTTCCCGCTCGAGTACGGCGCGCCGGCGCTCGACCCGCGCTCGTGGGGCATCCTCGAGACCTTAAACGAGGCCCTGGCCCAGAACCCGAACGCGGGCTGGGTCTACGCCTGGCGCGGGGCGGTGAAGCTCTCGCTCGACCGGCCCGCCGAGGGCGAGTCGGACCTGTCCTTGGCGACCCGCGTCGCGCCGGACTTCGCCTGGGCCTGGGGCTGGCGCGGCCGCCTGCGCTGGCAGACCGGCCGGCCGGCCGAAGCCGAGGCGGACTTAAACGAGGCCCTGCGCTTGGACCCCCGCACGACCTGGCTGTGGACCTGGCGCTCCGAACTGCGCGCCGGGCAGGGTCGCGGCGAGGAGGCTTTGGCCGACGCGGAGACCGCGCGTGCCTTGGCCCCCGAGACGGCCGAGTCCTGGTACGCCCGCGGCGAGGCGCTGAGGGCCCTGAAGCGCGCCGCCGAGGCCAAGGAGTCCTACGACCGCGCGCTCTTCTTCGACCCGCGCCACCGCTTCGCTCACATCGGCCGCGGCCTGGCCCGCGGCGAGCTCGGCGACGTGCAGGGCCAGATCGACGACTTCCGCAAGGTGGCCCAGCTGGCGCCGGACCTGTTCCGCAAGACCGTCGAGGCGCTGCAGGGCCTCGACGGGGCGCAGGACATGGAGGAGTTCGTCCGCGCCATCATGACCCCCGACCCCGAACCCCCGAAAGGCGGCCTCAAGGAGATGGCCGCCACGGGGGACATCCCTTCGTGATCGACGCCGTCCGGTGGACCGAGTGGGCGGCGTTCGCCGCCCTGTGCGGCGCGTTCACCTGGACGGACTTCCGCGTCAAGAAGATCCGCAACCGAGCCCTGTTGGCCGGCCTGGCCGCCGCGCTGGCGGGCTACGCGGCCCTGGGATTCTGGACCTGGCGGGCCGAGGGGCGCTTCTACGTGTCCGACTACTACGCCGACGCGGCGCGCCACGTGGGGACGGCGTGGGCGGCGGGGCTGGGGCTGTGGCTCTTGCGCCTGTGGCCGGCGGGGGACGCCAAGCTCTTCATGGTCCTGGGCGCCTTCTTCCCGCTCATCGTCCCGGACAGCCCGCTCTTGCCCTGGCGCGCGACGCTGACGGCGCTGATGAACGTCTTCATCCCGGCCGCCGTCGGCATCGTCGCGGCGGCGTTCGTCTGGGTCTGGCGCACGCGCGCCGGCCGGCGCCTCGAAGCCGCGCGCGCGGCGGGGACCTCGCTGTTGGACGTGCTCGGGCGCCCGCGCTGGGGGCAGCTCTGGGCCGAGGCCAAGGCCGGAGCGGACGCGGCGCGGGCCTACGCGCAGGAACACCCTTTCAAGGTCCTCGTGGGGTTCGCCGACTGGTGCGGCTTCTTCGCCTCGGCCTCGGTGCTCTTGGCCGTGCTGACCCTGCGCTACGGCCAGACCGAGTGGACGGGCCTGGCGATGTGCGCGTTCTCGTTTTTGGTCTGGAGCTCCTTGGGGGCCCTGCTCGGCGGCGGGCGGGTGCTCGTCGCCTGGGCGGCGGTCGCCGCGGCGCTGCGCCTGATGCCCGGCCTCGACCCCGCCGACGTCGGCGCGCGGACCTTGCACCTGGCCGTCTACGGCGGCTCGGTGGGCGCGGGCGTGCAGGTCCTCAAGACCTGGCTTAAGGGCGGCGGCGGGCTGTGGTGGCTGTGGGGCCTGGTGCCGCTCCTCTTGGGCTTCGTCTCGCCCTTCCTCCACGTCACGCCCTCTTTGCTCGCCCTGGGGGCGCTCCTCGGCGCGGGCATCATGGCGGTCGGCGTCCATGTGCGTGAGGACGTCCTTAATTGGAAGACCGACGCGCTCGAACCGCATCTTTTGCTCTCCGCCCACTCGGTCCAGGTGGTGGCACGCGACGCCGAGTTCTTCGAAGACGAGCTGGGCACGCTCTATCCCGACGGGCTCACCCACGAGCAGGTGCAGCTCCTCAAGGGCTGGTGCGCGGAAAACAACGTGCCGGAGCTCACGATGCAGCGCACGCTCTCCTTCGCGGCCTGGATCTGCGCGGGCTACCTGCTGACGGCCTTCCTGCACGGGGACGTCCTCAACAGGCTCTTGAGGGCGGCGCTTTGAGCGGTTACACTGAGAGGGTGGAAGGCGCTTTAGGCGGCATCGACGGCGCGGACTGGGTCGTCGGGCGCGGGACCGTCGCGTCCTGGCGCGCGGTGACGTCGATGCGGGCCGCCACGGCGGAAGCGGAGCTCCGGCGCGCCGCGCAGTGGGCGGGCGGCGTGCCGTCCTTGGCGGCCTACGCCCCGGCGCGCTCCATCGAAGCCGTGCTCTCGGCCCCGCCGGCCGTCCGCGCGGCCTTGCTGCTCTTTCCCGCGATGGACTGCTGGCTCTCCTACGCCCCCGCCATCGTGGCCGGGGCGCGGCCCGAGGGCGAGGCCTTCCTGCACTTCGCCTATTTCCAAAGCTTCGCCGCCGCCGCCGCGGTGCTCGGCGGGGCCCCGCAGACCCTCAAGGTCCGCCTGAGCCCCGACGCGCGCTTCCACGCGACGGGCACGCGATGGGGCCTTTCCTTCCCGAAAGACTGCGCCGGCAAGGACGCCGTCGTGAAGGCCGCGCGCGGAAAGCTCTCGGGGACCTGCGGGAAGGCTTCGGGCAAGCCTACGCTTCTGCCCGCCCTCGCCGAGGGGATGTGGGTCGAGCAGGACGACCCGCTCGTGCTCCAGCCCATCGTGATGCACGGCCTGGTGCGAAACGACGCCAGGGCCCAGGCGCGCTTCGTGAGGGTGTTGAGCGCCGCGATGGCGCGCATCCAGGACGTCGACCGCGGGCTCTTCGACGAGATGACCGACTTTCTCCGCCTCATCGTCCCCCTCGACAACCCGAAGGACTACGGCAGCGTCTCCTCGTCCTACAAGAACATGCGCGGGGCGCTGTGCCTGTCACACTCGGACGACCAGCTCCTCCAGGAAGAGACCCTTATCCATGAGTTCTGCCACCAGAAGGCGAACCTGCTGACGGCGGCGGACCCGCTGCTCAAGCCCGGCCAGGGGGGGCAGATCGTCTACTCGCCGCTTCGGCCGGACGCGCGGCGGTTGTGGGGGCTCTTGTTGGGGGCGCATGCGTTCGTCAACGTCAACCGCTACCTCCAGCGCGTCCTGCGCCGCGAGGCCTTCCCCGACAAGGCCCGGCTGTCGGTGCAGGCCAACATCGCCCGGCGCCTCTGCCACGTCGACGACATGCTGCGTACGGTCTCCCTCTACGCGGACCTGACCCCCGTCGGCGAGCGCTTCCAGTCGCGCCTGTGGCGCGAGCATGCGGTGACGCTCCACGACGCCCTGGACTTCCCGCCGGCCGTGATGGAGGAGGGGCGCGCGCGGTGGCTCGAGCACCGCGCGAAGAAGGCCCTGGCCGGCACCGGGGTGTACGCCGAGGAGGCGAAGTGAACGCCCGCGAGTGGTCCGCGCTGACGGGAGCGGACGCGGGCTGGCGGCGGCGCGCGGGGGTCCTGACCGGGGAACTTGAGGCCGTCTTCGACGATGCGGGGCGGGCGGGCCTCGCCTGGCGAACCGGCGGGGTCCGTCATTGGGCCTGGCTGGGAGAGAAGGGCGCGCCTGGGACTGACCAGGGCCTAACCCGGGCCCCCGGGCCGGCCGCGCCGGTGCCCGAACTCGCGGGGATGCTGCAGGACTTCTCCGGCCTCCACCCCGTGGCCGAGACCCTTTCGGGCCCGGAACGCCTCGAGCTGCGCCTCGCGGAGCCCGCGCCCTGGCCGCTTTTTGCGCGCTGCGACCTGGCCAAGCCCTTCGCCGCGCGGCCCGCGTACTGGGCCAAGCGCCTGGGCGGCCGCGGCGTGGCGGCCGTCGCGCTGGCCGCGGGCCGGATGGAGATCTTCGTCGTCTGAAGGGGGGAACATGAGGACATTCGCGCTCGCCGTGCTCGCCGCCTTGCCGCTCGCCGCCTTTGCCGCCGCGCCGGAGGCGCCGGCGCAGACGCCGCAGGGGCCCGACGACAAGTACATCCAGTACATGAAGGACTCGGAAGACCTCGGGCCCGACCCCGAGCTCGAGCTCCAGCACTACCACCGCCAGCTCAACCTCACCGACGAGCAGAAGAAGAAGGTCAAGAAGATCTTCACCGACCAGCGCGGCGTCTACGTGAAGAGCCACTCGCTGCGCCTCAAGTTCCAGGCGGAGACGCGGGCCCTGCACGAGAAGATCCTCGAGCTCAACCGCAAGTTCAACGAGGAGTCGGGGGCCATCGAGGAGGCGCACAAGACCGCGATGCGGGAGATGCGCGAGTCTCTGACCGCCGAGCAGAAGGCCTCCTTCGACGCGATGCAGGAGCAGCGCGACCGCCAGGAGCGCGACTGGCGCACCCGCCGCGAGGAGGAGAGCAAGCGGCGCGAGATGGGTCCCAACGGCGCCGGCAAGGACGGCTACATGGGCTTCGGCGACCCGCCGCCCGCCGGCGGCGACCAGGGCCCGAAGAAGTGAGCAAGCTCCCCGCGCGGCGGGAGGGCCGGGGGCCCGCCTCGGGCCGGGAGCCTGATCCCCGAGACTTGGTCCAGCCCGACCGGGTCGGCCTCGACGTGCGCCTTGAGCTCGTGAACCTGGAGCGGAACCTGCTCTTGGAGAAGCGCCAGTCCGCGGCGGTCAAGGCGCGGCTGGCGGCGCTCGACGCCCTGCTCAAGCGCCACCACGCCCAGAGGCTGCGTCACCGCGACAAGACCTTCGCGCTCCACCGGCGCATCATGGCCTTGAACGCGGTCTTCGACAAGTCCCTGGCCAAGATGGCGCGGGCCGAGGAGGGCGCCTGGGCCGCGGTGCGGCGGGCCTTGAAACCCCACCAGCGCAAGGGCTTCGACAAGATGATGGCCGAGCGCCGACGGATGGAGCGGTTCTGGTCGGACCAGCGCAAGGACTCGATGAAGGGGAAGGACCCGACGGGCAAAGACCCGGTCTAGCCCTCACCCCAACCCTCTCCCGCGAAGCGGGAGAGGGGGAGAGGGGATCTAGCCCTCACCCCAACCCTCTCCCGCGAAGCGGGAGAGGGAGGGGAGAGGGGATTACGGCTCCTGAAGCGTGTGGTACCGGCCCGCGGCCAGGGGCCCGAGCTTTTGGACCTTGCCCGAGGGCCAGCGCACCGTCACGTCCTCGGCCTTGCCGCCGGGGCCGAGGCCGAACAGGAGCCGCGGGTCCGACTGGCTCATGAAGGAGTTGCCCGGCTCGACCTCGCGGCGCTGGACGCGCCCGCCGCCCGTCACCGTCACCGCCGCGCCCCAGGCGTCCCGCGGGCGCTTGCCGAGGAGCTTGAACCCCACCCAGGCGTTGCCGGCCTTGGGGACCGCGCGCCAGAGGCGGGCGGGGCCGCCGATGTAGGTCGCCAGCAGGCTGGGGCTCCCCTCGTCGAAGGGGTCCACGACGGCGAGGCCGCGGCCGTCGCCGACGTCCTCCTTCATCCCGGTCTCGTGGGTCACGAGCTCGAAATGCCCGGCGACGTTCCGGTAGACGCACTTGCGCTGGAAGCCGGACATCGAATAGTCCTCGATGGGCGGCCAGTTGCGCGCGTCGGCCATCACCGCGCGCGACGCGGCGGCCAGCACGGACATGCGGTACCAGTAGTTCTTGTCGGGGTTCTGGGAGATGTAGCCGTTGGTGACGACGAGGTCTTGGAAGCCGTCTGAGTCGAAGTCGGCGAACTTGGCGCCCCAGGCCCAGCCGCAGGCCGCGACGCCCAGGTCCTTGGCGCGCTCGCGCGCGGGCCCCAACCCCTTGTCGAACGTCCAGAGGGTGTTGCCGCCCAGCTTGTAGGGCGGCTCGTAGATGTGGGTCACGTAGACCGAGGGCCGGCCGTCGCCCTCGAGGTCCGCGAACTCCGAGTTCATGCCGTTGCGGCTGTACTTGTTCTCGAGGCGGGAGGAGGCGTCCACGAGGCGCGGGCCGCCCTTGTTGAGGTACAGATGGTCGTTGTTGTAGTCGACGGCCAGGTACAGGTCGCTGCGCCCGTCGCCGTCGACGTCCCAGACGCCCACGGCCTGCGCCCAGCCGTCGGTCTTCACTCCCAGGTTGTCCTTGAAGGGCTTGAAGCGGCCGGTCCCGTCGTTCTCGTAGAGGAGGACCTCGCCGCCGTTGTCGGCGGTCGTCAGGCTGTTCTGCATGAAGTCGAAGCGGGAGGGGACCTGCAGGTCCACCTGCGGGAAGTAGTCGCCGATGACGAGGTCCAGGTCGCCGTCGCCGTCCAAGTCCAACGCGTTTGAGGCGTAGGCCAGCCCGCAGTGGGCGATGCCGGCCGCGGCCGTCGTCTCTTCGAAGGTCCCGTCGCCCTTGTTGCGGAACACGCGCGTGCAGTACTGCGTCGTCAGCACGAGGTCGGGGTCCCCGTCTAAGTCGAAGTCGAAGAAGAGGGGGCGCAGCGAGCCCTGGGGCGTGTTGACGTCGGCCAGGCCCGCCTTGGCGGCGACGTCGCTGAACGTGCCGTCGCCGTTGTTGCGGTAGAGCGAGTTGAGCGAGCCCGTCGCCGTGCTCGTGAAGTAGAGGTCCATGCGCCCGTCGCCGTCGAAGTCCGTCACCGCCGAGGCCGCACCGATGGAGGCGAGCCAGGGGCCGATGTTGGCCAGAGCGGCGGGGTAGATGCCCTTCTTGTGCGTGAAGCGCAGGCCGACCTGGGCGGTGACGTCGACCAAGTCGAAGGCGTCTTTGACCGGCGGCGGTGCGGGCTCCGGCGCTTCGGGGGACGGCGCCGGTTTCGGGGCCGC